>CALGOB010000019.1 GCA_937958005.1 uncultured Cyclobacteriaceae bacterium | reverse complement strand
TTAATCCCTAAGGGATATTAATTCCCCTAGCCGGGCGCCCCGACTCTTGAGTCGATCATTAAATTATTGCCCATAGATACCCCGTACCCTTGGGTCGGGGTTGGTTCATTGTGTTTCTCTACCCGAAACTTCTACTTTTAGATATTCATGCAGGAGGGTTGGCCTGTCAAAAACTCCGGCAGAGCCGCAGTGGCGTACTGTTGTTTTTCAGGATAAGGAAAAACCCTTATTTAAATTGATTCAGGAGGCATTTTTCTTAAATTTGAAATTTAGTTGGATGCCAGTAATTTTCTATTGCATAATGTGAATTTAACCCTAAAACATATAGCAAAGTTGTCCTTAGGGTTATCGGCCCAACAGTGTTTGTTCCTAAGTGAATCTATTGAGATAATATCTAATATGATTTTGCACAACAGGAATCAACATAATAATTTTTAGTTTACCTCAGCATATAAACCTATATTACATTGGCAAATTGATGCAATTGAATCTATATAACAATATTACTTACTCCACAGTATGTCTGATCATCAGACTTTTACCCATAAGCATAAAGCGATCTAATGAAATTGAGAATTTAGGCCTTAATTTACTATTAATAAAATAGGTTAAAGAAAAACAGTTTATATTACTTTATATATAGTTGAGTTTATCACGGTAGAATGATTGTGGTTGCTTTGTTACCTCTTGCTCAAGTTTATTGACAAATAATTAGTAATTATGGATTCATAATTACTTTGACAGGCCCAGAAAAATGAAACTTAGAAGGATTTTACGATACAAAAAGCAACCGTGATAATGACTAGTTTTATCGTAGAAAGACATAGTTTTGTCGTAAAATTGACTAAAAATTATACTTTGACTAAAAATAGCCGTAACTATAGATGTTATGATAGCTTTTAAAATACACGAAACGTTATTTATTGACAAACCCTCTAAGGGGTTTGTTATTTGGTTTTGTGTACAGGTAACCTTCCTTCTTTTCTTTTCAAATAAGGTATTAGCTCAAAAAGAGTCTTTTTTGTTTGATATTATTACAACGGATGATGGATTATCCCAAGAAACTATCATACGTACTTTACAAGATACGAGAGGTTATATATGGTTTGCAACTGAAAATGGGCTAAATAGATATGATTCCCATAATATTATAGTCTATAAAAATGATCCAAATGACCAATCAAGTATTAGTAATGACAGAATTACTGATTTAGCAGAAGATTCAAAAGGAAACCTATGGATAACCACAGATAATGGTTTAAATAAATTTGATTGGGAAAGTGCTTCATTTATTAGATATTTTCATGATAAGAATGATGAAAAGTCATTGTCAGAAAACTCCCTTAAAAGTATATTCATAGATGAGAATGACAACATAATAATAGGAACAGAATCTAAAGGGTTAAATTTATTAGAACAAGGGAAAGGGTATTTCCAAAGATTTCGCAAAGACGATAATGACATAAATAGCATAGGTAGTGACTGGACTTATGATATAGTAAGAGAATCAGACTTCGAATTTTGGGTGAGCACTGGAATAGGTGGTTTTGAGTTATTTAATATACAAACTAAAACTTTCAAACAATTTGTTTATGATCCTGACTACCTACTAGATAGGTATAAATTTAGGCCTATAATGAAGGATAAAATTGGAAATATTTGGCTTGGTGGTAAGAATGGGGTATACAAATTCATCAGAAAAGAGCAAAGATTTCTACACTATACTAATGAAAAAGAAGCACTTAATTCTAACTCAATAAATGCTTTTCTTGAAGATCATAGCGGCAATATTTGGATAGGAACAGATGGTGGAGGGATCAATATTTTTAATCCAAATAGCCAAACTTTTGAATATATTTTAAGCAATCCATATAATGATCAAAGTTTAAGTACCAATGCCATCTATGACCTTTACAAAGATGACAGAGGGACAATTTGGGTAGGTACCTATGCAGGTGGAGGAAATAGCTATAACCCCAAAAGAAAGAAGTTTAGAACTTATGAAAATATTCTTGGTGACGTAAATAGCCTGAGTTATAATGCCGTTTTGCAAGTCAGAGAGGGCTCAAATGGCAAGGTATGGGTTGGGACAGACAATGGAGGGCTTAATTTATTTGACCCTGAAACAGGTACTTTTAAAAGATTTAAGCATAAAAAAGGAGATAGAACATCTATCAGCAGCAATGTTATAAAATCAATTCGAGCAGATTATAAAGGTGATTTATGGCTTGGTACATATGTTGCTGGTCTGATGAAGTTTGATCAGAAAACCAATAAAGTAACAAAACTGTTTAAAAACGATCCTTTAGATCCAGGATCTATAAATGCCAATAGTATATGGGAAATCTATGAAGATAGTAAGCATAATATGTGGTTTGGCTTACTGGGGGGAGGCCTAGACTTATACGATAGAAAGACCAATACGTTTAAGCACTATAAATCTGATCCCAATAATGAACAAACAATATCAGGAAACCTGGTTAAATCATTACTTGAGGACAGTCAAGGTAATTTTTGGGTAGGTACAGAATGGACTGGTTTAAATATTTTAGACCCCGTATCAGGAATAGCTACTAGGTTTCGTCATGATGATACTGATAAAAACAGCCTGATCAATGATGACATAAGAGTTCTGTATGAAGATCATGAACAAAACATATGGGTTGGAACTTCCAGTGGAATATGTATATACGATAGAGAAAATAGAAATTTTGTCCATCATAAAATTAACAAGCAACTGAAAGGTTTGATCATAGGAAGTATTTTACAAGATCAAACTAATAGTTTATGGATTAGCACAAATAAAGGCATGGTAAAATACAATCCAGAAGATGAGAGTGTTCAACATTTTAATAAAAGTGATGGATTGCAAAAAGGTTCATTTTCATTTGGAGCAGCCATAAAATCAAAAGATGGCAAAGAACTGTATTTTGGAGGGTTAAATGGCCTAAATAGGTTTTCTCCATCAGAAATTTATTTAAGTGATTACCAACCCTCTGTTGTATTTACAGGAGTTAATTTGTTTGAGAAGCCCCTTAGAAAAGGTGATACAGTAAATGGACGTGTTCTTTTGAAAAAAGAAATTGCAAATACTGATGAGATCACTCTGACTTATAAAGAAAATGTATTTTCCATTGAGTTTGCCGCATTGGATTTTTTAATCCCTGATAAAAATATGTATGGTTACCAATTGATTGGCTTTGATGATTTTGAGTCTATTGTAAAAAGTGATAATAGAAGAGTTACTTATACCAATTTAGACCCTGGAGAATATACTTTAGTTGTAAGGGTAACTAATAGCGATGGCATATGGTCAAATAGAAAAGCAAGTCTCAAAATAATAGTACAACCACCATGGTGGAGGACTATATGGTTTTATATTGGTTTGGGTCTTGTAATTACTTCATTACTATATTTATTTTTTAGTTGGCGGTCAAATAACACTAAAAACCAACGAAAGATATTAGAAAATGAGATTGAGAGACGTACCGCAGAATTGAAACAAACAATCAAAATATTAAAAGATAGCAATAAAGAGATAGTTTACTCTAGTGATCGATTAAAGATCCAATCTGGAGTATTGAAAGAAGATGCAAATAAGCAAATAGAAACAGCTAGGTTGATAGAGGCGGATCTAGAAAGTGTGGCTACAAACACCAGAAAAAACAGCGAGAATACAGAAATAACGAATGAAATAAGTGAAAATACCGTAAATCAATTGGAGAGGATCAAGGAAGCCTCTCAAGTTAATATCCAAGAGAACAAGATCATTTCCCAAAAAGTAGAAGTACTGGAAGAAATCTTTCGACAAACTAATATTCTTGCCATTAATGCTTCTATAGAAGCTGCAAATGCGGGTGCTTTAGGGGGAGGTTTTAGGGTAATAGCCACTGAAATTAGGAAACTAGCTGAAAAAAGTAAAATTGCTTCACAAGAAATTGTGAGTTCCGCAAAAAAGGGAGCAGGAGAATCAGAAGAGGTGGGAAAATTAATCTTTGATTTTATTCCTGAAATCGAAAAATCAGCCATGCTAATCAATGAGATTGCTAATTCCAGTCAACAGCAAGCAAGATCTACTGATAACATCCTGCATTCATTGAAAGACTTTTTTAGGCGTTCAGAGAAAAACGCAGAGACCTCTAATGACATTCACAAAATATCAGGTCAGCTTGAAAAAATGTCTAAGTACGTGAGCGCTCACATGAAAGGTCAAAAAAATATTTGACTCACAAATGAAGAATAAATGCTCAAGGCCTGTGGATGAGTGTTCTAATTGTCTCATTTATAAATTTTGTGGCATACTCATACCTTGTGAAATTGTTCAGGTCATGCAATAGACTTATGGAGGAACATCTCTAAACTCACTCTGGAATCAAGCAATAAATCTATGGGGAAACGTCTCTAAGTTCGTTCTCAAATTCAAACTTCTTTAGCAAACATTTGATTATTAAATACTTAAAATTTTGAATGTTAATTTTTTAGGTGTTGAATGAATTCAAAGATTTCCATTGCTCCACAGATTTAACACTTGATCCTGAATCTTACACACAAACTATCTTAAAAGAGTAGATATTATACCAATTTAGGGATCAAGCAATAAATCTGTGGGGAAGCTCCTCTAAGCTCGCTCTCAAACTCAAACTTCTTTAGCAAACATCAAGTCAAGTATTTGATTATTAAATGCTTAAAATTTTAAATGTCATTTTTTATGGGTTGGATAGATTTAAAGTTTTTTCCTATTCCACAGGTTTACTGCTTGATCCCAATTTAGCTTTAAAAGTTCGGATTAGATTTCTTATTTTATTTTTTATGCTCAAAGGCAAAAATGAAGGAATAGCAGTGCTATTCAAAGGCTTTTTAATCCCTAAGGGATATTAATTCCCCGACTCTTGAGTCGATCATTAAATTATTGCCCATAGATACCCCGTACCCTTGGGTCGGGGTTGGTTCATTGCATGAGAATGGGAAATAAACAGGAAGACACACGAAGTTTTAAAGTTAATTTGGTATTAAACACCATTTTTATCAAAGTATTTACAAAAGTGGGTAATATCACATTGATCACATTTAGGCTTTCTTGCCAAGCAAGTATATCTACCATGTAGGATTAACCAATGATGCGCTTTGGGGATGTGCTCTTCAGGAATGTGCCTTACTAATTGTTTTTCAACTTCCAAAGGTGTTTTGGCTGTTTGAGTAACCAATCCAAGCCTCTTGGAAACCCTAAATACGTGTGTATCTACCGCCATGGTGGGTTGGTTATAGATTACTGATGCTACCACATTAGCAGTCTTTCGGCCAACACCGGGTAATTTCTGTAATTCCTCTATAGATGAAGGTATTTCTAAATTAAAATCTTCCACTAACATTTTTCCCAAACCGAGTAAGTGTTTGGTCTTATTATTAGGGTAACTTACACTTCTTATGTAAGGAAATAACTCATCAAAATTACTGCTTGCCAAGAATTCTGGCGAAGGGTAATCTCTGAACAAAGCAGGAGTTACCTTATTAATTCGTACATCTGTACACTGAGCACTTAGGACAACCGCTACTAGTAATTCATAAGGGTTGTTATATTGTAGCTCTGTTTCTGCCTCCGGCAATACTGCTGTAAAATGATCAAGAAAAGCAGCATACCTCTCCTTCTTATTCATGGAATATCTCTTTATAAATCAAGCAATAATTTTCGTATAGCAATCAATCAAACCCAATTATTTATAAGTATGTTTCTTACAGAAAGGATTACTCTGAATCATTTTAATTTCAACTAAGATTAACATCATTAATGTCAGTTTTAGCTTAAATTTTTAGCTGTACATTTTTTGCTCAACCCCTGTTTATTTTAAAACAGAAATATCACCAAAATTTTTAGAATAATTAAGGATTTTGTTGACAACTTTTTTTCCAGGTGTCTTCGATACGCTATCTAACATGGAGGTAGTTTCCTTTAAATCCCTATACATCTCTTGTGTTTCTTGATTACACATGAGTGCATTTTCAATTGCATTGTTTTCGATAGGGGACGTTTCCCCATAAATAAACCTTACTAAGTCATTTTCGGTAAATGTTTTTATCATACGCGATATTTGTTTTGTCCATTTTCTTTCTCAAGTTAATGAGCGCATATCGCATTCTCCCCAAAGCAGTATTAATGCTTACCCCTGTTGTTTCAGCTATTTCCTGAAAACTCATCTGCATGTAATGCCTCATAATCAACACTTCTTTTTGTGCATCCGGCAATTCCTGAATGAGATTCTTTAAAAGGGCATGGGTATCATTTTTAATTTGCAAAGCTTCTACTGAATCCTCTGCAAAGTCTATTGTATTGAAAACGTTACTTCCGTCTTCCATTACTATAGTAGGATACCTCTTAGACTTCCTAAAATAATCTATGGCCAAATTATGTGCTATCCTTAATAACCACGGTAGAAATTTACCTTCTTCGTTGTATCTTCCCTTTTTAATGGTATTGATCGCCTTAACAAATGAGTCTTGTAATAAATCCTCAGCTGTATAAGTATCTTTAACGATTAAATAAATAGTGGTAAAAACCCTGTTTTTATGTCTGCCAACTAGTTCAGCAAACGCCTCTTCGCTACCGTTTTTATAAAGTGACAAAAGTTGACTATCACTCAATTCACTTCTCTTCATTAATTCACCTGTTTAGTTAACGTAGAGGTCTATATCAATATTGTATGGGTTTGCGTTAGAATTGTATTTTTTATGAATTTCAATAACTCCAAAAGTAATTATTTCAATAACTTCTCCAAAGGATTGATCAATTTTTTTTTATTTCTTTTGCAATTAAAATGCAGTTTTAAGAAACAAAATCCATTTTTTATCAATCATTTTTAAAGTGGAATTGTTGCTATACTATATGAAGACAATTAATTACATTTGAACCCTCAAAGAAAAGTGTAATAAATTTTACTCAGGGGTTAAAAATAGTTACACTTGTAAGTGGAAAAAGTTCATTTAATAGCTTTAGACATAGGTTTTAGCTAATTTTTGAGCCATTATATTTTATAAAAAATAATTTTGAAATTCTCCTTTATGGAAGTAGAAATAGATGCCAAAAAAGAAAAAGGAAGTATTGACCACCTTGATCCTAAAAAGTATATTTTAATAAAAGGTGCCCGGGTAAATAACCTAAAAAACATTAATGTAGCAATTCCAAGAAATAAACTGGTTGTTGTCACAGGATTATCTGGTTCTGGTAAATCTTCATTGGCATTTGATACCCTTTTTGCTGAAGGACAAAGGAAATATGTAGAGAGTTTGAGCAGTTATGCCCGTCAGTTTTTGGGTAGAATGGAGAAGCCAGAAGTTGACTATATCAAGGGAGTTGCTCCAGCTATTGCCATAGAACAGAAGGTAAATACGAGAAATCCCCGATCCACAGTGGGAACTACTACTGAAATTTATGATTACTTAAAACTACTTTTTGCCAGAGTTGGAGTAACTATCTCCCCAAAAAGTGGGAAAGAAGTTACAAAAGATACAGTGACCGATGTAGTGGATTACATACTTTCTCATGAAGATGGTAGCCGCTTAACTATCTCATGCCCATTTATAACCGAGAAGGGACGAGAAGTAAAAAAGGAACTGGAACTGCTCATGAGTAAAGGGTATACCCGTGTGATATATGATGGGGCTGTAACTTTTATTGAGGAGTTATTGGAATCAAAAACAATAGCTGTTGATTTGCTTGAAATCCTGATAGACCGCGCCGCAATTAACAAGGGTGAAGAAGAAAACCAGTTCCGTTTGGCGGATTCTGTACAAACTGCATTTTTTGAAGGCCAAGGGCTTTGTTTTGTAGATTTAAAAGGCGGAAAAAGAAAGGAATTTTCAGATAAATTTGAACTGGACGGTATAAGGTTTGAAGAACCGAGTGTTAACTTCTTTAGTTTTAACAATCCTTATGGCGCCTGTAGGAGATGTGAAGGTTTTGGTAAGATATTAGGGATAGACGAGGATTTGGTCATGCCAGACAGAAATTTATCAGTCTATGAAAACGCCATAGCACCTTGGAGAGGGGAAACAATGAAAGCATGGCAGAAACCGCTGGTGAAACATGCCATGGATTTTGACTTTCCCATTCACAGGCCTATTAGCGAATTGACCAAAGAACAATTTCGTTTATTATGGGAAGGAAATGAGTATTTTGAAGGGCTCAATGCCTTTTTTAAACACCTAGAATCACAGACCCACAAGATTCAGTACCGAGTCATGTTATCCAGGTATAGAGGAAAGACAGATTGCCCAGATTGTAAAGGAACTAGGCTAAGAAAAGATGCCTCATATGTAAAAATAAATGAGCATTCCATTTCTGATTTAGTACTCATGCCGGTAAAAAGGTTGATTACCTTTTTTGATGAAATGAAACTTTCTACCCACCAAGGTAAAGTGGCCGATAGAATTTTAAAAGAAATTCAAAATAGGCTAGGGTATTTAGCTGATGTAGGTTTAGGTTACTTATCACTTAACCGATTGACAGCTACGCTCTCAGGTGGTGAGTTTCAGCGAATTAAACTAGCCACCTCACTAGGTAGTGCTTTAGTAGGTTCTATGTATATACTGGATGAACCAAGTATCGGTTTGCATCCTAGAGATACTGATCGATTGATTAAAGTATTGTTGACACTCCGTGATTTGGGTAACAGTGTAATTGTGGTTGAGCATGAAGAAAAAGTCATGGAAACTGCGGATGAAATTATAGATATTGGCCCAGGTGCAGGTTCACATGGAGGGCATCTCATATTTCAAGGAAACCAAACAGATATTTTGGCAGAGACAGTATCTCATACTGCTAGGTATTTAAACGGTTTGGAAGAGATAGCCTTACCAGGAATGAGAAGGAAATGGACTCAACAGATTACCATAACAGGGGCTAGGGAAAACAATTTAAAGAACCTGAATATCGCCTTCCCATTAGGTGTCCTGTCAGTCGTTACGGGTGTCTCAGGCTCTGGTAAATCTACCTTGGTCAAGAAAATACTTTATCCTGCAGTAGGAAAGATTTTAGGAACAGTTTCAGATCAGACAGGTAAACATAGTAGCTTAGAAGGAGATTATAAGAAAATCACACAGATAGAATTTGTAGATCAAAACCCAATAGGTAAAAGTTCACGATCTAATCCGGTCACTTATGTGAAAGCATATGACATAATCAGAAGCCTATTTGCAGATCAAACCCTATCTAAACAGAGAGGCTATAAGCCTTCGCACTTTTCTTTTAATGTAGAAGGAGGACGATGTGAAGTTTGCCAAGGCGAGGGAACAGTTAAAATAGAAATGCAGTTTATGGCTGATATTCATTTGACTTGTGATACTTGCCATGGAAAAAGATTTAAGAAGGAAGTACTGGACATTACTTATAAGGATAAGAACATTAGTGAAGTACTTGAAATGACAGTGGAAGAAAGCATTGATTTTTTTAAAGAGAAAAAACCATTGATTTCTAAGCTGAAACCACTAATGGATGTAGGTTTAGGTTACGTTTCTCTAGGGCAGTCTTCAAGTTCCCTAAGTGGGGGGGAAGCACAGCGAGTGAAATTAGCTTCGTTTTTAGGAAAAAACAATGCAAATAAAAAGGATCATATCTTGTTCATATTTGATGAGCCAACTACTGGGTTGCATTTTCACGACATTAAAAAGCTTTTAGATTCAATTAATTCCCTAGTGAACGAAGGACATTCGGTGATCATTATTGAGCATAATATAGAAGTGATTAAAAGTGCTGATTGGATTATAGATCTTGGGCCTGAAGGTGGGGACGAAGGAGGATCTATTTGTTTTGAAGGTACGCCAGAAGAAATGATTAAAATTGAAGGTAATTATACTGCAGACTTTTTGAAGGATAAATTTTAATCCCAAGTCGTCCTACCGCTTCATCTTCTCAAAAAAACAAAAAAGAAGAGGTGGAGCAAATTGATCCTCCTATTTCACCAGCTAAGTCCGCGCTATACACTATATCTTTTTCTTATCAGAAAAAGGATGCCGTTTCTATCACGGCTATGAAGAAGAGACACTGCCTTTCATAGTGACCCAAAGCAAATTCTTTTCTAGCGCGGAAGTTGCTTCCATGTTTATACGAGTAGAAGATAGTATAAATTCATTGAAGAAATCGGAAGACATCTATAATTAAGCCAGGAGAGTTTAGGCATATTAGGGTGTAACTGGTTTAAAGAAGTAACTTCCGAGTCAGGGTGTGTTGAACTCATTCAGTTGGGGCACTACATCAAAAACTAAGGTTCGGAACTTGCCTAGGATTAGAACCTTTTATGAAGGAGTCACAGAAATTCTATAGATGGTTAAGCATTATCACGATTGATTTAGTATAAGTCAAATTCCTTCTACACTATACTTTTCTGAGTCTGTTAAAGTGATTATTAATTTGTAATTATTTGTTTGATAAACTTGAGCGAAAAGGGAACAAAGTAACTATAATTATTCTACCGTGATAAACTCTATTAGGTGCTGTAAATTACCTTTTTATAGATTGCTTGAATCCCTAAGGGATATTAATTCCCCTGGCAGGCGCCCCGACTCTTGAGTTGATCATTAAATTATTGCCCATAGATACCCCGTACCCTTGGGTCGGGGTTGGTTCATTTATACTTAAAAGTCTTCGAAACGTGTATAAAGGCAACAAGGCCTTGATAAAGACCTTGTTTTAAATGAATTATCAATGATAAGTTATTCTACTAAGCCATAGCAGCTCTTTTTGATTCAAGGATTTTTGTGAAGCCAGTATCAATATTGATTTTTGTTGCATTGGCCAAGTGGTTGTAAAAAACAGCCATAGATGACATAGCAATGAGCTCCATTATATCGCTTTCACTGTAACCAAGAGAGATAAGATTATCGAAATCTTCTTGAGTACCAGAATTTGAATCCTTTGCCAATTTAACAGCATAATCAATTGCTGTTTTTACTTTCACTTCTGCTTCACAAGTATGACTTTTTATAAGATCATCGATCTGATCATGAGTTACCCCTATATGCAAGCAAAATGCATGGTGTGCTGCTTCACAATAGTGACACTCCTTAAGAGATGATATCGCTACAAATATCATTTCTTTTAATTTTCTATTCACATTGCCTCCAGTAAGAATGTTGTCCATGACCGGCCATATTCCTTTAAGAGATTCTGGAGATGCTCCCCATACTTTAAAGAAATTAGGTGTAAAAGGGGCATTTAAGGCTTTTTGAATTTTACCATACACCTCTTCTAATTCAGGTGTTACTATGGCATCATTTACCATTGTACTGATCTTTTTCATGCGTTAAGTTTAAAATGTAAAAATTAGTTTTTCCTGAGTGAAGCTTTATTCCCGTTTAACTCACTAAGATTTACTTAGATATTGATTGATCGTAAGTACCTAAAAGTTGTATGCTTGAAACACACTCTTAATATACCAAGAAAACTCTTTAATATGAAGAAGATTCTTATCTAGTCCATTTTTTTGTCCATTAGACATGATCACGTTTTATTTATTATAGCTTTTTATTTACAAATATCGCCTTGATCTGTGTCCCCACAGATCACTTAAACTAGAGAAGTTGATCAGATATGTTAGGTATACAAAATCAACCGTGATACTCTTTATTAGAAAACATAATAATGCTTTAGTTTTAAGTTTTTTAGAAAAAAGCACTTTTAGAGTCTTTGGAATGAGATTCTGTAGTATAATTCATTGCTTTATTGCAGATAATGGTATGATGGCAGAAATTATGAGGCTTCCATTAAAAAATTCTCACAAAGTAACAGACCTCTATTAATGAGTTAATTTTTACATTTACTATTATAATAACTAACCGCAGATCTTATATTCTTTTTTCCATATACTTTATTTTTAAATCTCATTGCAAGACCAGGGCAATCTTTGAAATATTTAATCATAGATTTTTTAAAACCACCAATTTTATACCTTTCAACTACTAGAGGCTTTTCATCTCCTTTTTGGAGAACATCTTTTTTAAGTAAATTGGACGTGGATGAATTACCATTATAAAAATACTGTAAATCATAAAAGTAGTAGTGCTTTAATCTTTTATCAACATTGATTTTTAGAAACACTTTCTTTTTTTCGGTTAGTTGGACTGAAACCATGCTGATTTTTTCACCATCATGATTAAATTGATATTCTTTAGCATCCTTTGCTGTTAAGGTCTTCTTTTTTCCATTTTCGAAATATTTAATGCCATACTGGATCTTAAGATAATTTGGTTTACCAGATACGCTATAGGGCATATTGAATGTAGTTCTTACTGTATCATTTTCATAAATGATTAACCCTTTGATTTTCTTTGCTGAAAAAGAATCATGGCACAAGAGAAATAATGTAGTGATGATTAGAATTTTTTTCATGAACAGTATTAGTTTTTTAAACGGATAATTATGGCATAAAATTATATAAAAAAATGAGATAATACACTATTGCATATCTAATTCTCAGGGATTCCGCTTTTAAAAAAATAATCATCTAATTTATGAAAATCATTCTCCAATCCTGATAACTTTTTATCCATTTTGATTTCGAAAAGTTTAAAAGCGGAATCCCTGATCTAATTCTTAACTTTTTGGCATGTCTATTTTAATGTGGTTATGACCCAATAGAACACAATAAATAGAGAGATTAGGTATAATTTCTTATGCAAGCATGGTTATAATCACCATACTCTCCCTCATAGCCCCGATAGAAATGGATAGCCCACAGCACTTAGTGCGAGGACTAGTAATGTATAGCGGGAACAGGCCTTGGAGTTAGTGTCAGGCATTTTTGCTCCTCTTATTTACCTTTTTTAAAGATGACCCTAACGGAGTAGCAGTATGATCTGACAGTTCTTCCTGTATATTCTAGAGTTCGGCCAGACAATTTATGAGTAACCGTCTTTTTCCTGAATCTTTGAATCATCAAAAACGGATCAAAACTCATGAAAAAGTTACTCACTCTCTTACTCTTAATTTTTTGCCAACAGGCATATTCCCAAACAATCATTCACCGTATAGTGATCGATAAAAATGGTGAAGTACTGGTAGGTGCTAATATTCGATGAATTAAATTACTGTCTTGTTGAATCGGAGAATTGGCAAAAGTAATTTTGTTTCAAAGGAGCAATAATGAGGGGCTTGAAAAGGTAATACCTACCTCAAATCACCGTTATTGACTTGGTGACGGGCATGAATCAAGCATAATTCTTGTAAGGAATTCAGCTTGATCAAATGATCCAAAAGCATAAAAAGAGCCACTATGCCTAAACATAGTGGCCGGATCGGTTTGAATCCATAAAATAGATCGCTATTATGCAACTAATAACTGGCTCAAAGATGAGGGTTCTAATGGACTTTTGAAACGATTACTCGTTGTAATCATTTAATCACTCGGTAAATTGAATAAATGGTTATTTTGACTTAAAAAACGTAGCTAATTTGGAATTAGAAGAAAGTATCGTTTAATCCCTAAGAGACATTAACTCCCCTGATCGGACAACGCATACTCTTCCGCAGGCGCTGAAGCTTCTTTGCGGAGGTGCTGAGTCGATCATTAAAATGATTGCCCATAGGATATCCCGTACTCTTCTGGAAGTGCTGTAGCTTTCTCAGCAGAGGCAATGGATTGGTTCATTAACTATTTAGTCACTAATGGAGAACTGGAAAGAGGGTATTATTTTCTATTATTTTAGGAGTAACGCCGAAATATTACAGTTTGGGATTTGAATAAAGAGTAGATACACCTATTTTGCATTTTCTACTGTTAAATATAATCTACATGAGAAAGATCTTATTGCTGACGTTAACTGTATTTTTTACTTTATATAAAGCGAATAGCCAGGTTCTGAGTCCAAAAGAGCACCTTGGATATGAGATTGGTGACCAGTTTAGCCATCATCATGAAGTGGTAGGTTATTTTCAAAAACTTGACAACACCTCTAGTCGAGTAAAACTGATAGAGTATGGAAAAACCAATGAAGGGAGGCCTCTTCTGTTAGCATTCGTTTCAAGTGAAGAAAACATCAAGAATTTAGAATCTATTAGGCTTGATAATTTAAAAAGAGCCAATATTCAAGATGGAAGCCCCTCAGATAATAAAGGAATTGTGTGGTTGAGTTATAACGTGCATGGGAATGAAAGCAGTGCCACAGAGGCTTCTATGAACACCATTTATCAATTGTTGTCAGACAAAAAGTTTTCTTCTTATTTAGAAAATACGGTAGTAATTATAGATCCTTGCATTAACCCTGATGGTAGGGATCGTTATGTACATTTCTTTGAGCAATGGCAAAACGCGGGTTACAACACTGATCCTAATGCAGCAGAACACCGCGAACTTTGGCCTGGAGGAAGAGAAAATCATTATAATTTTGACTTAAACAGGGATTGGGCATGGCAAACGCAAGTAGAAACTAGACAACGGCTGAAGGTTTATAACCAATGGTTACCGCAGATTCATGTGGATTTTCATGAACAGTTTATTAACAACCCTTATTATTTTGCCCCTGCTGCAGCCCCATTTCATAGTTTGATCTCAAACTGGCAGAAGGATTTTCAAACAACCATTGGTAAAAACCATGCACGGTATTTTGATGAAAAGGGATGGTTATATTTTACAAGGGAAGTATTTGACTTATTATACCCTAGTTACGGAGATACATACCCTACCTTCAATGGTGCTATTGGGATGACTTATGAGCAAGCTGGTCATGGTATGGCTGGATTGGGGATAGATATTGCAAATGGTCAAGTTTTGACTTTGAAAGATAGAGTCGCACACCACACGACTACAGGTTTGTCCACTATAGAAGTAGCTTCTAAAAGTAACCAAAAAATGCTTTCCGAGTTTGAATCTTATTTCACTAAATCTAGTAATGGACAGTTGGGTAAATACAAATCTTTTGTGATCAAAAACACTAACCAAGACAGGGTTGATGACCTGACCAAATGGCTAGATCAATTAGGACTTCAATATGGAACAACTTCCAGTAATAAAAACCTAAAAGGATATCATTATCAGTCAAAGAAGACTGCTAGTTACACTTTGACAACTAAAGACATTGTAATACCTACTAATCAACCTAAATCCGTTTTGGCTCAAGTTTTATTTGAACCTAAGACTTATGTTGAAGATAGTTTGACTTACGATATAACGGCCTGGTCAGCGCCATTCTTTTATGGCCTTGAAGCTTATGCTAATGAATTCAAAATAGAAAAATTAAATGATTACCAATCAGTTAACAATGTAGTACCTAGTATTGCTGCTCCTTACGCATTGATCACTAAATGGAATAGCTTGGCAGATGGTCAATTTTTAGCGGGACTACACAAAAAAGGTCTTAAAATTAGAATTTTAACTGAGGCTACTACGATAGAAGGAAATTCTTTTGAGAGAGGGAGTTTAGTGATTACTAAAAATGCGAATCAAGAAGGTTATGAGCAAGTGGTTTATAAATTGGCCAAAGAATTTAATAGAAAGATGATCCCCGTAAAAACAGGTTTTGTAGAAATAGGGAAAGATTTAGGGTCTGCATCAGTTACTTTATTGAAAAAGCCAAAAATTGGTTTAGTAGGAGGAGAAGGAACATCACATTTGTCTTATGGGCAGATAAGGTACTTCTTTGAAAAAGACATTGATTATCCATATACGGTTTTACGTACGGATTATATTAAAAGTGTGAACTTAGATATTTATAATGTGTTGATCTTCCCTTCTGGAAATTATAGTGATCTTGGGGAACAATTTATTGAAAAAGTAGAAGACTGGGTTCGTGATGGAGGTAAATTAATACTGATTGAAGATGCATTAAATAGTATCAAGGATAATGGTAGATCTTCTTTAACCACTTATTTCAATAAAGCCGAAGAATCTAAGTTGAAGTCAAAAGAAGTATCTAAGCGAGACGTTTTAATAAATAATGAAGATAAAACTAGAAAAGGATTGGAAAACGCTATACCGGGTGCTATATATAAAGTAAGTTTGGATAATTCTCACCCACTATCATTTGGTTTGGAAAATGGTTATTTCAGTTTAAAGACGAACCGCAGCAGGTTTGCTTACCTGAGAGATGGGTCTAATGTAGGTACGATACAATCTAAAAATGACTTGCTTGGTGGTTTTGTGGGGCAGAACCTACAAGACAGATTAACTGAAACTTTGGTATTTGGATCTGAAAGAAAAGGAAGAGGAAATATGGTTTATTTTGTAGATAATCCATTGTTTAGAAGCTTTTGGTATGAGGGTAAATTACTGTTTGCAAATGCCGTATTTTTGGCGGATTAATTACTAATCGATGGTTAAGAAAATAGGAATAGTACTATTAATTATTATTGGAGGCTTCGCGGTCACAACTTGGATAATCAGTGAACCGAAACCCGTGGGAGAGAAAGGAACTAAAGCTGAGGCGATGGCTCATGGAATGCTTAAAACCTTGAATGTGGAGGCTTGGGAAGATCTGGATGAGGTTAGTTGGAGTTTTAAAGGGATACATCACTACACCTGGAATAAGACCAACAACCAGGTAGAAGTTGTATGGGCCGAAATGAAAGTAAAATTAAACTTGGATAACAATACTGGACAAGTTTATAGGGAAGGTAAGGAAGTAAATGATACTGGTGAAATAGAAAAGGCCGTTTCTTATTTTTACAATGACAGTTTTTGGCTTGTTGCGCCCTACAAAGTGCTAGACTCTGGTACCGAAAGGAGTATCGTATCTACAGATGAAGGTGAAGCACTCATGGTTACCTATACTTCAGGTGGTGTTACTCCTGGAGACTCATATCTTTGGTTTTTAGATGAAAAGGGGTTTCCCTATAAGTATAAAATGTGGGTAAATATTATTCCAGTTGGGGGATTGGAGTTTACCTGGGAAGACTGGAAACAATTTGAGGGAGGAGTGTGGCTGTCCCAATTGCACAAAGGGTTGATTGATATTGAATTATCTGGTATAAAAACTAAATAGTACCTGTTCATAATATGCTTTCCGCTTGGGTTTATGTCTTGGTAATTCCGTACCTGCAAACTCTCACTGCAATAGAAAGCGATTCTTGAGACACAATCTTAGGATGAGTAGGGGGCTTTATAGATAGACTCTAGTCTTTCTTTAAAAAATTCGACTTCATTATCAAAATCATCTTGATTTGACCCATTAAGTACTTTTATGCTGAATGCTAGTCGCTTTTGATCTGCAAATGCCTCAATAATCTTTATCACTTCTCTCGTATCTCCTACACCATTAGACCTTAAATCTAAAATAATGGCTTTATGATGATCAATTTTTTTTTAATAATACCCAAAAAATAGGGGGAAGCATCGCGTAACCTGATTAAAAATGCCCTTAAACCCGAATGATGCAATAGAAATTTGGTGCAAACCATAACTAACAGTCATCTAGTCACTTAAATCCTAATTTCCTACTCACCATAACGGAGACTATGTCTGCGTTGCAAATCAGAATTTAGGCAGCTATCTAACAGCCATTTATGATTTTCTCTTAAAAGTCTAATGCATCATTCGGGTTAAAGAAAGGATAAGCCTGCGTGGTATATTCTTGATTATTAGCTGGTTATAACCATTTTCACAAGGCTTATGGAGGCAAACGCCCAACGATCTTGGGTTGTCAACCTATAAGCTAAAAGAACTAAGGGGATTACAAGTAGTTTAGTATCCAGATGGGTGAGCTATGGTCTTTTGTACATAAGAAGGAAGGTAAGCGTTGAGTTTGGGTAGCGTATGACCCCTGTCCACCGCTTGGTCATTGCTCACCATAATGGGGGTAGGAAAAAACCTAACCTTTTATATTGAAGGATTCAATACTACAATCAGGACAAGGGTCAGTAGGCTTGTTAGAAAACCACTGTCCTTTTCTAAGTATGATAAATGGCATAAATTGGCTATCGCTTGGTTCTTCTGGCAACATAACTTGGAGATGTTATAGCATTACATAAGACACACCGACAATATTTTTTAGGCACCGGGGTAAATAGGAGACAATGCCTGACCCAATAATTTGTATACCAATATAGAAGATCGTCTTTTTTATCATGCAATTAATTTTTAAATCAATCGTAATCTATTGCAAAGTATTTTTTGAATGTGGAATTTATCGTCAAATATCTAGGCTAATGACGTATAACTACCTCACTGTTGAGCCTAATGGAAATGCTATATATAAATTCAATCTTCGAGATGAGCTTAGTAATCCTTACAAAGAACTTGCATTGATTTAACTTGCTCAGTTCTACCCGACATCCGTCACATCAAAACGATCCACTTCAATCACCTCACCTGCTTTTAAGTCATTTAAACAAACCTTGCCTACTCTAACTCTTACTAGCCTGAGGGTAGGAAAGCCTACTGCAGCCGTCATTTTCCTCACTTGCTTAAATTTTCCTTCGGTAATGGTCACTGATGCCCAGCTAGTTGGGCCATGTCGGTCATCACGGATTTTCATAGTTCTTGTTGGGAAATCTGGCGGGGTATCGAGTTTTTTAGCTTGGCAAGGTAAAGTCATGTATTTCCCTCCATCCAGTCCAATTTCTACTCCATTTTTAAGTTGGGTAATAGCTGCCTCATCAATAATACCATCTACTTGTACATAGTACTCTTTTTCGACTTTTTTGCTCCTTACTTGTGCACTGACTATCCCATTGGTGGTCATTAACAAGAGGCCTTCCGAATTTTTGTCCAGTCGCCCTATGGCCATAGTTCCTTCTGGGAAATCAAATAATTCCCCCAGAAGCTTTTGTTTTCTTTTACCGTTATAGATAAACTGTGTCAGGTAACCAAACGGTTTATGAACAATGAAATGACGGTGCTCCTTCATGGAAAATAATCAGATCTGGTGGTTTAATAGCCGGCTAAATCAATCTCTTCTTTATTGAGCACCTCTACCTGCTTTTTCATTTTTTTCTGAATGATCTTGAAATGATGATCATCTTCTGGTGTCAGGATAGAAATAGCTTTTCCTGGATTTTCTGCACGTCCAGTCCTTCCTATTCTGTGTACATAGTCTTTAGGAGACCTGGGTAATTCATAATTGATCACAAAAGGAAGAAACTCAATGTCAATACCCCGTGATAAAAGATCAGTCGTGACCAATACTTTGATGACTCCAGATTTAAAATCTCTCAATGCATCAGTTCTGGCCTTCATACTTTTTTTGCCATGAGTAGCTTTAGCATCTATTCCATTTTTTCTCAGTTTATCAGCCACATTATCTGCTTTATAAACTGAAGAAGTAAAAATCAATACTTGATTCATTTCTTCTGTTTTAATGAGATATCTTAGTAATGGTCCTTTTTGCTCTTCTCTTACACGATAAGCTATTTGACCGATCAAGTCAATGTTTTCTGCTGCTGGCACTATTTTAATGACCTGTGGACTTTTTAAAACCAGCTGATTGATGTGCTCTACTTCTTTACTCAAAGTAGCGGAAAAGAGTAAGTTTTGTCTGTTTTTAGGAAGTGCTGCCAGTATCTTATCTACCTCCTCCTTAAAACCCATATTAAGCATTTTATCAGCTTCATCTAATACCAAAGTACTTACATCTGAAAGATGAATAGCATTAGTATCGACCAGTTCAAGTAACCTCCCAGGTGTAGCGACCAGAATATTAACCCCAAATAAGGCCTTCATCTGAGGGTTTATGGAAGCTCCTCCAAAAACCGCCATTGATTTGATGGGTTCTGGAAGTGCTTTACTAAATAAATGGAACACTTCCTGTACTTGAACAGCTAGTTCCCTGGTAGGCACTAATACCAATACGTTGATATGCCTGCTTTTTGATTGGGTTTTCCCGAGTAAATTGGTTAAAATGGGTAAAACATAGCTGGCCGTTTTACCTGAACCAGTCTGGGCAATCCCCAAAATATCTTTCCCATTTAAGACGGATGGAATCACCTGTTTTTGAATGGGGTAAGGTTTGGTATATTGTTGCTCACTAAGCGCTTTAACTAAAGCTGGAGGCAATTTCAAAGAGGAAAAAGACATGTTATGCAGTTCATTATTTATGTAATCCTGCAAAAGTACTACTTATTAATTACCGAAGGGGTTTCTGTACCGCTGAGTATGACTTTGTTTTAGCTGTTCAGCTTCTGTTACGAATAGAATCCCGCAAAAAATGAGTCACCTCAATTTCATTTAAGGTGAACTCAATTTGTCAGCATTCATAAGGCTTTTAAGCTTATTCTATTCAGTCAACTCTATTTCCAATTCAGGATGTTTTTGTTTCAAAGTCAGCACATCAGTCGGCTGGTTCAATAAATGATTATCGAAAAAATTTAGTATAAACTTTGAGGTTAATTCATACCCTAAATTTTCATCAATAGCACCTGCTTCATTCAATACAGGTATCTTGATCATTAATGGAATATCCATAAAATTGGAATGTCCTGATTTGGCTATTTTCGCTTTGTAGAAAGTTGAAGTACTGCCATTTCGGTATATATGTCTATTAAGATCTGGGTGACTAGCATCCCAATCTGATGAAAGGAGCGCAAATGGTTTAGTCATCAGGGTATCTACCATGTTTCCCCATTGCACACCATCTACATTAACCCCAGCTGTAATCCGTTGGTCTTCTAATAATGCCTGACCTGCTGCCGACCCTCCTTGGGAATGTCCTAAAACACCGATCTTTTCTACAGCTATATGATTTGTTAAGAAAGACGATTTATTCCATTGGGATAATTGGTCAATGGTCAAGGAAATATCTTTACGCCATCTATAGGTAATCTCTGCACCAAAGTACTCTCTTATCAGGTTTTCTACCGCTGAAAATTCCTCTTCTGGTGTAGTTGCTTGGTGATAATTTTGAGTTCCTTCCCAAGCCATTTCTGCCATTTTCTGATTATTCTTTTCACGGTCATATGCTTGATGGTATAACTTGATGGTTCCATCGGGAAACAAGGCACCTGTACTCTCATAAGTATGATTGATATTCATCACAATATATCCGTGGCTCACTATCTCTTCTATTAAAGCATAATACCCTGAGGCATTGGAATAAATTCCTGGAGAAAATATCAACACTGGAAATTTCCCAGAGGCTACGGCTGGGCTTGCATAAGTATGAGTTTTCACATAATCTAAATAGCTAAAAGTAGATGAAGGTAATCCATATTTATGGGCAAAGCCTAAACGATCTCCATCATTCAGGTATTTTTCCGTTTGTTCGTTACCAACTGTAGCTGGGTACCATACTTTAATCATCAGTTCTCTCCTGTCTTCATATTCAGCGGTAATCACTTCGGGCATCATTGATTCTAAGTGAATATATTGAGAACCAATAGGATGCTTACCTGTAGGTGATGGTAAGGTAAAAACAGGTAAAATATAAGGAAGCACCCATCCAAACAACAAGAGTAATATAAAAACTAATCCACTCATTCCCTTTCTAAACCAACCGCCTTTGAAAAAACGGTATTCCTTGTAAATACACCAAAAAGATATTAACAAGATTAAATAAGCTGGAGTCATTTGCCATCTCAACCCCTCCAGAATTAAATGTAGAATGACCGTAGCTGTTACAATAATTATAACTATCCTCTTGTCTATCTGAAGGCTTTTGATAGATAAGTAAATAGGAAGAATGGTACTTAGTAATAAGATGACTATTTCAAAAATTCTCATGTTTTTCTTTTTGAAACAAAAGAGTCTTTTAAAGTGAAATTTTCAAAATTAAGGGAATGGACAAATGATGGACAAGAACACAAATACCTGTCAATCAAATATTTAAAAGGAAAGTAAAAAAATCATCATTGGATTTTAGTTGTAATTTTTTTCGGAGTCTATACCTTGCTTTATTTACACTTTCTGGTGTAATGTTCAATAATTGACTGACTTCCTTCGAGCTAAGGCTGAGTCTTAAAAAGGCACAAAGGTTTAACTCATTAGCAGTAATGCTGGGAACCAATTTTTGCAATGACCCACTAAAATCTGGATAGATTTTTTCAAAGTTTGCATAAAAGTTCATTAGGTCTGAAGCCTTGGAGTTTGACTGCAAGATTTCTTGTAGGTCATTTTTTAAATTTATTTGCAACTGCTGATTCTTTTCTTCCAAAGAAGAGATTTTAAGTTCAGCATATTTCTGATCTACCCGTCCATAGTGATCCACTTTTTTATCATATCTGAACTTAATTTTGCCTAGGTGTTTTTTTCTTGACAGATAGGGAAATAAAATATAAGCAAAAACACATAAAGCCAGTGCGGCAATAAAAAGGATAGAAAAAACAAAAAAAGTATCTGAATCTACTCTGATTTCCATTGCTTAATTATTTTCAAAACGGTGCCCTCTGAATTCAATAGAATTACTACTTAAATTAGGATCGGCAAATTAGTTGAAAATTAATTGGCCTTCAATAAACCAAGCTGTAAAAGTTAAAACGTTCCCTTTACTGCAGGAGTGATAGAACGGTTTGTCTGAGCCCGAATTGGCTTCTGGGGAGGGTTGGCGAGTAGTGATAGCACGGCCTTTGGCCTGCCCTATTTAAGCGTTTTCATAAATGGGCTAAGCATTAGATTCTAAGTGACCACTTTCTTTTAACGGATAGGTACCTGATCACAACTACTACGACCATAGAAGCGATCATGTTAGCATTGGTCAGCGTAGAAAAAGATTCTAAAATTATGAATACAACCCCTCCCAATAGACAAGCACTTGCGTAGATTTCTTTTCTAAAAATAAGTGGGATTTCATTGGTTAAGACATCTCTAATAACACCGCCAAAAACGGCCGAAACTACTCCCATAATTAAGGCAACAGGTATAGAAAGTTCTAAGTTTAATGTCTTCTGAAGGCCTAAAATGGTAAATAAGCCGATACCTATGGTGTCAAAAAGGAACATGCCTCTTCTAAAGATCTGTATTTTATTTTTAAAGAGGTACGAAATAAAAACGGCAAGAATAATTACATAAAAGTAATTGCTATCTTTCATCCAACCTACGGGCGTTTCTCCAATTAATAAATCACGTATGGTACCGCCACCTATTGCAGTGACAGCCCCAATAATAATAGAGCCTACCAAATCAAATTTCTTATCAATAGCTGTTAATACTCCACTGATGGCAAAAACCAAAGTACCTATCAAATCTAATGCATATATCCAATTCATCTGTACCAGAATCTAGGGGTAAATATAGTTGGAAATTGATATTTAAAAGGGTAAAACCCGCCAAATGGGAAATATTAAAATGGATTATATCCTGAATGGAGGATCAATCCACAGGTTTCTTTTTTCTTAAGATTAGGCCAACGATAGTAGAGACCATAAGCCCAATGATCAAAGGAGACAACAGATCTACAATATACACTTCTAAATTCTCTAACTTATTATTCTTATGTCGTTCAAACCCTTCTTTTGTCATGTCACAGCAGGCTACTAGATCAGCATACAATTGATCACCATACTGTTCAAAGTAACGTACGAAATAATCTGGTGCCAATACATTATTAAATAATATATCATAGGTAACTATTGCAATAGCAGTTACTAAGGCTATCTTAAGGCCAAGTATTATCGCTTCTTTTAGTTTTAAAAATCCTTCATTCAATTTTTTGTGCCTATAAATTGCAAAGCTGATCATCAAAGGCAATACTAAAGCAAAAGCGGGTCCTATAAGGGTTCGTACAGGGTTATCACCTCTGTACTCATGAAAATCTCCAAATATCATGTAAATAGTATTGTACCCTATAGGTAAGGAGACAATTATCAGTCCAGTAGTGAGCATAAAGCCAAAAGATAATTTTTTATTAATCAGTTTCATTTTTTGTTTGATTAAATGATATGAATTTATACTAAGCTTGTGAAGACGAATTATTCTTTTTTCTTAAGATTAGGCCAAAGATGGTAGAGATAACGAGTCCAACTGTCATAGTCAGAAATAGGTCTCCCACATAACCTTTCCCTCTATCATAAGCTATTCTTTGATGCTTATGCTGCTCAAACTGTTCTTTGGTGTAATCACAACAATCAACTAGTTCTTTATATACTTCGCTCCCATATTTTGCATAATACGACTCATGAAAAGACGGTGCCAATATTGCATTAAAAAGCAAATGATAGGCAATCATGAATGCAGTTGCTGTTAAGGCTATTTTAAGCCCAATGCCTAATGCTTCGTTCATTTTTAAATATCCATTATTCCACTTTTTGAACCGATAGATTGCAACTACGATCAAAATAGTTAAAAGGTAAATTTGAGTGGGCACTTTAAGAGACCCCCCGGGATCATCTCCATAATAGGTTTCCAGGAGGTCAAAAACTACGAGGAATGTATGGTAGAAAATAGGCACAGCTGCTACTAAAATCCCGTATTTTAGTGTAAAGCGATGAGGTGTTTTGTTTTTCATGTCATTTGAATGTTTATTCCTGTGAATAAAGCATATATTTCAACACCTTCTTGAAAGAATGTCATCAACCTTTCTAGTTAAGTGATGTAATGTGATCTATAGTATGAACTGCATTAAAAGATAGGTTTCATCACATAAAAACCTACTTTGGTCACAGCAGCCTTCTTTTTGAGAAAAGAAATTTTATCTTTAGAAGCCTATGCGATTTAATCGATTAGAAATATTTCTGAATATACTTTTCTGGGTGCTGATGACTTGGCTTTTTGTTTATGGCAGGAATACTATGGACATACAAGCAATAGAAGTAATAAATGGTAAAAAAGAAGTCATCTCTGTTAGAAATAATGACAAAGTAATTGCGTTCTTAATTGCCCAAATTCTGCTAATTATATTATTCTATTTAGAGTTTTACTTGATTCATGGTCTCCATAGCCCTAAAGCTGTCAAATTTTTTATTTTGAAGTCGATAGGGTTGGCTTTGTCTACGCAAATACTCATTCTAATCCTGATAAAAGCAATCGTTTTTCCAGGTAATGAAAATGTAAATGACTTAAGTGCCATTGTCCCTATGATTGCCTTATACCTGGCTGTAGCATTTTGTTACGGCTTTACGAAAAAATGGATCACCCATGAACAGGATAAGCGAAGGTTAGAATTCACCAAAAAACAGATAGAATTAGATTTGCTGAGACAACAGCTTCAACCTCACTTTTTATTCAACACCATGAATAATCTTTTAGCCATGGTTGACCAGCATGATCATCCTAAATTGGCAAATAGTATAGATAAAATGTCTAGTCTACTTCGGTACGTAGTTTATGATACACAACATCAGCAGATTACAATTGCAGAGGAAATCACATTTATCAGAAATTATGCAGACTTGCACCTCCTTCGTTATGAAGAAGATGAGGTTGATTTTAATTTTCAAGTTGAAGGGGTTTTTGATGCTCAGTCTATAGAACCTGGTATTTTGTTGTGTTATGTTGAAAATGCTTTTAAGCATGGCGTGCAACCAGAAGAACGAGCATTTATTTATATCAAAATAGATTTATCCAATACAGATCAGATAGAGTTTTCCATTGAAAACTCTATTCCAGAATACTCCTCTATACATGAAAAAGGAGGTTTTGGAATTAAATCAAATCAGGAACGCTTAGCACTGGTATATCCAGGGTCTCATAACCTGCATATTGAACATAAAAAAAATTATAAGGTTGTGTTAACTATTAAAAATAATGAAAGTAATTATAGTGGATGATGAACCAGGAGCTATTAAGCTAATTGCCTCATACTTATCACATTATTCAGATTTTGAGTTGGTAAATACTTTTAGAAATGGTTTAAAAGCATTGGAGTTTTTAAATACCCATGAGGTTGATGTCGTATTTTTAGACATTAACATGCCACATTTAAACGGTCTTTCACTTGCTAAAATGATTTCCCCACATACATCAATTGTATTTACCACAGCCTATTCCGAACATGCCGTGGAAAGTTACTCTGTGGAGGCAATAGACTATCTGTTAAAACCCATTAGTTTAGAAAGGTTTTCCAAAACGGCTACCAAGCTTATTAATCAATCCGTTAACCTGAAACAGGGTGTTTATGACCAAGAAAAAATCCGAGAAACGATTTTTGTAAAAAGTGGGTTAGAGATTCATCAGGTCATTATAAACGATATCGAATATCTTAAAAAAGATGGAAATTATATGCATTATTTTACAGGAGACAAAAAAATCATGGTAAGACAGAATATAGCTGAAGCAATGAGTCTGTTAACCTCAGACTTTATCCAAGTACAGAAATCATACCTTGTCAATTTCACAAAAATCGACTCTATCAAATCAAATTTTGTAGTTATTAATGGCTCTCAAATTCCCATTGGTGTTCAGTTTAAAGATGGACTATTTAATAAAATGAAGTTTTGATCTACCAACTAAAGAAAAAATAGAGTTCTATCAATGAACATAGGAAAGTCATAGTTCCAAAATTAAGCTTGTTTCTTGGGCCTTTGATAAGAAAATAACCAAGAGACAATAGCAATATGAGTGGAATAATGTAGCCAAATATGTGGTAAATGTTATAAACCTGTTTATAAGTATGCTTTTCTCCATTTATGGTTAGGGCCGCGTTCATAGGTTTTGAAAAGAGCATGGTTGCTTGTACAATCGCTTTTTGATTGACTTGGATTGCGTAAAGGTTTTTCTTTTCGAACCTCATAGTAAAATCTTCAAAGTAGACATCAGTATATCGCAAGTTAGAACCACCATGAAGGTTAGAGCGATACTCTTCAATTAATTGTATTCCTATTATTTTCTGCTGATGATTTTGCAAAGGAATCAGGTAATCTATTGCCAATAATACATTAAAGGTGAGAATAATAATCATTATTGGTTTCAAATAGAGTAGTATTGTTCTGATCATCTCTAACTGGTGTTTCTCATTTTCCAGCTCCCTTTCCTTAGCTCTTTTTCTATACTCGGCTTTTTCTCTTTCACGCTCGGAAAAAGCATCTTCCTCAAATGTATAAGTGTAAGTTTCTTCTGTACTATTACTTGTCAGGTATTCATAAGAGTCTTTTATGCGGATAAATTGCTCTTTGGCATCAGGTGATTTATTAATGTCAGGGTGATATTTCTTGGATAGCTCACGATAAGCAGATTTGATCTCTTCTTCTGAGGCACTGGAGCCTAATCTTAAAACATTTAAATGATGTTCCCGCACTGGATGGTATTCTTTACTTAGTACAGCAAATTTAAGAATTTAAGCAGTTTTATCCACATTATTTTCATCATAGTTTGGAGCGATTGTTCATTCTAATTTTTCTATATCGCGCTTCAAAATGCCTATATTATTTCTAATATGTTCTTCAACAAGGTCGTAACTTTTTAAGTTAATTGCAGTAATTGAATTCACCTGATCCATTGTTTTAGTCTTCACTATTTTTACTTGATAGCCCCAAGTTTTTTGGGTAATATCAGTATCATCAGAGAAACGAGTCAATATCAAATAATCAACATTTACTTTATCAATAATAGGTTGACAATACTTTTTATCATAGACGCCTTGATAAGGCACACCCATTAGTTTTTTGAAAGGGAATGGAATGACTCTAATATTTTTATAATTATTTAATTCACTTTCAATGGTTGGGTTAAAGTTAACACCATGTATCGCGTATTCATAACCATTTGAGCACTGGACAACCAGTACTTTTATGGTATCTAAAGCTACACGATCAACTGTAGTATTTACTTGAAATTCCAGATTTGCTTCTTGGCAAACATAGCCTTGACACCAGAATAAAAGAGGTAAAAGTATAATAAGTTCTTTTATAGACATTAGACTACCTCATAAGTTCCATCAAACTATCCCAAGATCCTTTACTATGTACTAGGGGATCTATACCTGCTTGCCTTGCAATATCTATTTGCTCAAGAGCCCCGATGAGTGTCTTTTCCTTTTCTTGATCTGAAACTCTTCCATAAAAAGCATACCAACCGAAGACATTGGAGAGTTGGCCACTTTCCCCTAATTGAATGAACCGTAAGGCTTCATCTCGATCCATTCTTTCTCGTATTGAGGTGTCAAAAGAACCTCTTTCGTGCTCGGTGAGTCCTTTCAGATAATACCTGATTTTAGTATATACCTCAAAGTATTTGTCTTCGTCAGACAAGCCTTCATCTTGCGAATCAATAGAACCTTGCATAATAAACTGCCAAGTATGATCTAGGTTTTTAAACTTAGCATTTTCTGTACCACTAATTATTCGCTCTCTTTCTGATGCTGCAAAGTGTTCTAAACTAACCCAGTCATTTCCAGATTTTAAGATTTTAGTAGCATAATGAAAAGCCTGCTCAGCACCAGCATTGTAATTTTTTAGCTGTTCGGTGTTTTCTGGAGTGATTTTATTTCCTAATAAAGTAGAAGCTTGCACATCACAGGCACGATAGAGAGCAATATTGTCTCTGGAATAGAGTTTCTGAAGCATCTCTCTATTGAAGTTATATTTGTGAAAAGGGATCATATTCACCCCCTCATCAGGAAATATCCCAATTAGATCAGATAAACTATCTAATATTCTAAATAGAATTTTGCCTACAACATTTACTTCTTCACGATCCATTTCATCAAACCATACTTCAAGCAAACTTTGCTTAGATTGTATTAGCTGTTGTTTGATCAGGTTGTTCTGATATAGTGGTTCTTCTACACTTTGAATCAAGGACAACGAAACTTGAGATAACGCTTCAGTATCCTCATTAAAATCTCCTTTATTCGCTAATTCAGTATTGATTACTTTTTTAAACAAGTTTAATGAAGAAGTTAAATCAAAAAGATAATTAGTAATAGGTTTTATAGTGCTCGGATTTAGTCCTTGTAAATCAATCCCTTGCCTTGCTGAAGTAAAAATCATGTCCCGATATTCCTTGATCTGAGGAAGAATTTTCTCTTCATACATTTTCTGAAGGTTTTCTTTTTTGTCGGATTCGAAGAATTTTGACTTTACTTCTTTTCTAGAAATTTGTTCTTTTCTTGCCTCATCAGGTCTTCGCTGTGTGCTATAGCGTAAACCTACTTCGTACATTTTGGTATTAAAGAGCATAATGGTATTACTCTGATATAATTCCAAAGGCGATTGTTTAATATAACCATTCATGATTGGAAATGCATCTTCACCTCTTACATAAAATTCATGGTTAGGACTTTCCATACCAGTTATCATGTTTTCGGAACGAGAGTAAATTTTTTGGTTTTCAGGAGCTTCTTCGACACTAAAAAGTTGGATAGGTGCTTTATTGCTTAGTGACTGAATAGTTTTACTTTCTGGCTGTAGAATGGCGGGTTGTTCTGCAAAATTCTGATTGCTAACCGTTATCTGTTCTTGAACATAATGATTTGCCATTGTCTTTTGCAACTTCTGTTGAACAATAGCCAAAGAGCGGTTATCTTCAAATGGAGAAATTGATTTTTCGTTGTTCTGTTTTTGCAAAACAGCATTTGCAAGCGATAAATCATTCTTTTTATCTGTATCAGGAGCATAAGTATTCATAATTCTGATTTATTCCATTGCCTTTAATAGAATCAAAAGAATTACGTAGCGTATAAGCTTAAGTTCATACAAAGCATAGATTTCTTTTTGTAAAATACATTTTATCAAGTAGATACCCAATTAAAAATCAACCTCTTATTTCTTAAGTTAGTGTCTTTTGATAGAGGTTCGTATTTATTCGTCCCATGGCAAAATATCCATACCGTCATTTGCCTAGTTTAAAGGGAAATTAATCAAAGTCAAAAGTACTGCCACTATATCCTGAAGTAGGGCTTATTTTGATATACTTGCTGAGATCACTATGGACGGTCAATTTACTATTTGGTAAATTAAATTCCTGATCTCCTACTGTTCTCCTTGTTACTGATTTAACTTTCATTCTTTTGGAAGTCAATTTAGAAATACTGTTCTTCAACGTATTCTTAATGGCATTACCAATGTCTTTTAAATCTATTTTTTCTCTCGTATAATATTTAATCAGTCTCGATTCTATCGGGAAGTTTGACTTTTTTGGTATTCTAGGGAATACTATTTCTAGTAACTCACGTTGGATTTTGAGGTTTTTTGTATCAAAAACATGCTGCTCATGATCTTCTTCTTTGTAAAGGTTAAAATCTAAATTTAACTGAGTAGTCTGAGTAGAGTCTTTTACATATTTTGATGAATTATACTCTTCAAAATATGTAAAAGTTAAATCACAGCCAGCTTCTTCATCTAAGGCTAACCCTGTTTCCTTTAAGTATTTCTTGTAAACAGGCAGGCTAAAAGTACCTGTCTTTCCTATACTTCCTAAATCATCATAAACTGTTACATTGTTTAAGTCAAGGTCAACAACTAATCCATAAGTTTCCCCACTTATTTTGTTGCCATTCAGTAAATCACCTAGACCTTTTGTCCTTTTAATTTTATTCTCTTTTATCAAGTAAATGACTATATCACCCTCATACTCCATGATGATTTCACCCTCAAAAAAGTCACTGTTCAGTTCTCCGGTTACCTTAGGTTGATCACTTCCAAAAAAGCCACAGGAATGAAGAAAAAATGAGGCTAGTATGGAAATGGTTATGATTCTTACTTTGGTCATTTCTGTTAATCCTTTCTAACGAGTTTTTTATTAAATATAAAATCAATGATAATGCTTTTAAAGGAAGAAAGCATTAATGACTGTTTCTAATCGTAACGATCAGATAGATCTTTTACTTAGACAAAATCTAAGTATGAACCATTCAACAAGGCCACAAATAATTGATTTTCTATTACTGGTATCCAAGTAAAACTGAAATTGAAGAAAAACTGCTCTTGATATCGTTTAATCAAAGATTATTTCTGAAGTTCAAAAACACCCCCCTATAAATCAATCGAAGGGCTGACAACTCTAGCTTTCGTCCGTTTTTCCTTGCCGCGGGGGCGGCCCCTTGAAAAAAGGACCGCGCGACGGCCGCCAAAAAAATCAACAGGGTCCTGGCGAATAATTTAAAGCTCCCACCCTAAACCCGGCAGCGGTCGACCGTCTCGCACACCCCGCTAAATGATCACCGCGACGGCGTACCGTGCAAACCCTCCAAAATGTATAAAAATGAAAACCTTTTTCTCGGATACTAGTAATATAAATACTTTTTTTAAAAAAAAAATCTAGCAACAGCCACTACCTGGTTCGCAGGATTGATTTTGTACTTCAGACAACTTCACTCTTGGTTTCTCCACAGGAATTGGTGGCATACAACATGCTTCTGCTCCTTCTGTTTCAAAATGAGGATCATTAAAAACTACATCTTCATGGAAATAATAAACCTCCCATTGGAGACCATCTGGATCATTAACCCAAAACTTATCTTGTATAGCGTAACAGCATGCAGTTCCCATTTCTTCTTTGTAAACAATTCCTTTTTCTTGTGCTACTTTTAACCTAGCCTTCATTTCTTCTTGTGTAGCTACTTGAAAACCTAAATGTCCAAAATTTGCCTGTACTCTTTCAGGGTTTTCTATAAATGAAATAATCAAAGAAGGTTCATTCAAAATATATTTTGCGTAGCCTTTTGCAATTTTATCTGCCGATTGACCAAAAAAATCTGTATAAAAATTTACCGTTGCTGTTAAATTTGACACATAAACGGAAACGTGCATTCTTGGAAAATTATTCTGTACCATAATTTAAATACTTATATTGTTCTTTGAAATTTTTAGCTGATCTATTTTAGCAACACTGTTTGCTATTCAAAGACTGCTTAGTAACATTTTGTAGTAAAACATTAACTTGTCCTAGCACTTCTTCATTTAAACAATAACATACATTCTTCCCCTCAATAACTCCTTTGATAATTCCAACTTTCTTTAATTCTGACAAATGCCTAGAAATAGTTGGTTGTGCCAACGGGAGTTCATCAACTAGATCATTACATATACATGAAGGACTTTCTGCGAGGTATTCTATAATTCTTAGTCTTGCGGGATGCCCTAATGCCTTTAAAATTTCAGCCATTTGGTTAACTTCACTTGTAAATCCATCTGTTTTGGTTATTCCCATATTGCAATATTACGATATAAAATTCAATATTTCTTTTAAACAAGCAAAATATGTTACTGCCTAGTTTAATAAACCAACCTCAACCCAGTACCTCTGCCGAGAAAGTTACAGCGCTCGCAGAAGGGTAAGGAATATCTATAGGTAATAATTTAATCCCTAAGGGATATTAATTCCCCGACTTGAGTCGATCATTAAATTATTGCCCATAGATACCCCGTACCCTTGGGTCGGGGTTGGTTCATTCATCAAATCAGCTCTTCCGCAAAGAAGTTTCAGTACTTGTGGAAGAGTCAGGTAATTAACTAAGGAATTAATATCTCTTAGAGCCCCCCTGAAAAAACCGAACCGCGGGCGGACCGTCAAAAAAATCAATGGGATCCCCATGCGACCAAAACAACATGGTACGCCATCTCGGCTATGCCAGTTTTTTTTTGGCGGGGGTGCCTAACCAGGCCTACCCTACTGCTCGAATAATTAAGTCTAACTTCACTCGCTCCATTTTCATTAAGTTAATTTTTTCTCGGATACCAGTAATATACTATCTTACCTATTTTATCGCTAATAACTGTTAAAGGCTGCCGCAAAAATTGTAGTATTATTTATGCATTACTCTCCATATATGAATTTCAACTAAAATGAAGTCCACCTAAAGCCCAAGAAAGAAATTGAACGCTATAGATATTCATAAAACAATCGATTACCTTAGATAACATTGCTTACTCCTATTCATAAATTTAGCTACGAGTATAGAATATTACTTTTTATCCTTTACACCTATTTTATTAAGTCTTTCAAGAATCTCCTCTAAATCATGTTCTATTGTCTTTGTCTTGTTGACAAATTTTCTTGCAATCATATCATCTAAATCAAAGAATTTCACAATATTCAGATATCTATTAATCATTTTTATAGCATTTTCAACCTGCCCTACTACTTTCTCAGCAATGCCCTTGGTGATGTTTTTTTTATCAAAACTATCTAATATTGCTTCAAGACCTGCAGCAAACTCCTCAGACATCAAAATCCCGTCAGAGGTCCACTGACCTGCTAACCTTTTTATAAAAGATACTTTTCTCGGTTTTGGACGCGCAGTCATTTTTTGTTCAATATCATTAACATTGAAATATGATATAATCTGTTCACATAGTGAATTGATGAAATCTTCGGTAATCTTTTCCATTTACTAGTATATGCTTAATTCAATCTTAAGATAAATAGAATACCAATAATTTCATTCAAAACCCTATTATTTTTTCCTTATATCTAAGAATTTCATATATTTATTTTAAATACATAATTATCTTATGTATAATTGTCCTATGTATTCAAAAGAACTATTAAAGGGAACACTTAAAACTATTGTTTTGAAACTCTTAAGTGAGCAGGGTAAAATGTATGGTTATGAGATAACTCAACATGTCAAGTCGGCAACAGCTGGTAAGGTATTGCTAACAGAAGGAGCCCTCTACCCAACCTTACATAAGCTGGAAGCGGAAGGGTTTCTTCGAACTGAAAAAATCACTTTTGGAGGTCGAATAAGGAAGTATTATCACTTAACTGACAGTGGTAAATCTGCTGCAATAACAAAAATAAACGAGTTTGAGGAATTCATCGATACAATGAAATTCATATTCAACTCCAAATTATCAATAGAATCTAAATAATCGATTTAGGTTTAGTGTAAACAAAAGAATCAGAAAAATGCTGAATGAAAATCAAATTAATCAAGTAATTACTTTACTTAAAGAAGAGAATCAAATTACTGATGCAATGGTTCTAGAGGAAATGATTGATCATTTTTGTTGTTCAATTGAAAAAAAAATGATTCTAGGAATCAGTTTTGAGCAAGCGATCAGTGAAACATCTAAAGAAATCTCTCCAGACGAAACCCAAACAATTGAGACTCATATAGAAAAGGTGAATTTCAGAATCCGTTTGAAAAGAAAAGTCAAATCTATTTCGGCAGTTGCTGCTACTTTGGTTTTATTGATGGTCATAGGAGCTGATGCACAAATAAAGCCTGATATTCCACCTGTGAAAGGGGAATTTAACATTACTTCCAAATATGGAACCAAAAGGGATATCTCTGATCAAAAAATGAAACTCCATAAAGGCATAGATATCAGAGCAAAAATTGGCACTCCTATTTATGCCACAGCTAATGGCAAAGTAAATGAAGTAAATTTTTCCAATAAAGGATATGGGAATAAAATAGTTATTTCGCACGATGAAATTTATGAGACATTGTATGCTCATTTATCCTCTATTACCGTAAAGGCAAATGATCTTGTTAAAAAAGGAGATTTAATAGGGTACTCAGGTAATACTGGCCTATCTACTGGGCCTCATTTACATTATGAGGTTCTTAAAAATGGCACTTGTGTAAACCCTGAGATTTTCATAGAAACTAGTGATGAGTAAGAAGAAAAAAGGGCCAATCAGGGAATGGGTAGACGCTATCGTGTTTGCGGTTGTAGTGGCAACTTTAGTCAGGTGGATAGTGGTGGAGCCTTACAAAATTCCCACTTCTTCTATGGAAAAAACTTTATTAGTAGGTGATTTTTTATTTGTAAGCAAGTTCCACTATGGTTCTAGAAATGCTAAAACTCTTTTACAAATTCCATTAACTCATCAAGTTATATGGGGTAGTAAAATTCCTTCTTACCTAGATTGGATTCAAATTCCCTTTTATCGCTTACCAGGTTTTTCTGAAGTAAAAAAAGGTGATGCCGTGGTATTTAACACTCCAAATGAATTAGAGCGGCCAATAGATATGCGCACTTATTTAATAAAACATTGTGTAGGGGTAGCCGGAGATACAATTAGTATAAAAGATGGGGAAGTCTTCATAAATGGACTGTCGCATGAAGTTCCTTCTCCCAGACAACATTCATACTTTATTCAAACCAAACAATCTTTAGGTGATCGTTTTTTCAATAAGTATCAAATCCGAGATCATGGAAAAACTAAAAGCGGATACGTTATTCATACTGATAAAGAAACTGCTCATAAACTTTCATCTCTGGAATTTTTAGAGCAGGCAATTCCTATCAAAGATAAAAACGATCAAACCAATTTTTTTAAATCACAAGTATTTCCAAATTCAATTGACAATAGCTGGAGCATTAATAATTTTGGCCCACTTTATATTCCTAAGAAGGGGGATGAAATACAACTTTCAAAAGAAAATATAGTGTTTTATGGAAAAATTATCGCACATTTTGAAGGAAACGAAAAGGTAGTCATTCAAGATAGTTCTGTTTTTATTCAAGGTGAAAAAATCACCTCATATACCTTTAAACAAAATTATTATTTTATGATGGGTGATAACCGACATAATTCATATGACTCACGTGCCTGGGGTTTTGTTCCAATGGATCATATTGTAGGAAAAGCACTATTCACTTGGTTTTCCCTTGCCGATGGCCCTATGATCAATTTCTTTAGTAGGGCACGCTGGGAAAGAGTATTTAAAAAAATCAACTAACTATACAAATGATTGTCCAAACATATTATCTACTCATATTATCAACGTTCATATCATTGACAGGCATAGCCCAATCTAAAAGCATATGCATTACAATAGATGATCTTCCTTTAATTTCTACTGATAACACTAATCAAAATCAGCAATATGTGATTGACCGGTTGATTGCACATGGAAAACAATTTCAAGCACCAATTATTGGTTTTGTTAATGAGTCTAAATTGTATAAAGAACCTTCAAAAACTAATTTCAGAATATCTATGCTTGAAAAATGGGTTTCAAATGGGTTTGAATTAGGAAATCATGGGTACTCACACCTCAATTATGATAAGGTAGACACTACTACTTATTTTAATGACATACTTCTAGGAGAAAAAATCAGTAAAAAACTTAGCAAAAAACACAACTTACCTTTTCGGTTCTATAGGCATCCTTTTTTACATGCAGGTGACACCCCTGAAAAAGAGGTTGCACTGGAAAATTTCCTAGAAAGAAATAATTATCGTGAAGCACCCGTCACAGTGGATAATTCTGATTGGATTTTCGCTAGAGCTTATGACAAAGCAATAGATAGTAAAGATGAAGAAATGAGAATAAAAATAGCAGAAGCTTACGTCCCTTATATGATCAGCAAAACTATCTTTTACGAAAAGAATGCGCAAGCCCTATTCAACAGAGATATTCCTCAAATACTTCTCATACACGCCAATAGAATAAATGCTGATTTGTTAGATAATCTCATGGAACAATTACTTCAAGAAGGTTATTCCTTCGCTCCTTTAGATCAGGCACTAAAAGATCCTGCTTATCAGTCGAATGATCACATTGCCAAACCATGGGGCATCTCTTGGCTACAAAGATGGGCAAAAAACAAAAAGATGTCTTCAGATTTCTATGAAGGAGAACCTGCATGCCCTAAGTTTATTCAAGAATACACGGGCCTCACTGAATAAGCCAACTATATCCAAATGAATTATATAAAACATTTAATAAATGGAGTAATTGCTTTTAGTCTAATGATATCTTTAACTAATTTCGATACAACAAATTCTCAACTTCTAGTAAAAGAAAATAAGCGATTAAAAGAGGAGTTAAGGAATCTATCTGAACAGAAAGCAACACAAAGCTTTCTACAAGATCATGCAGAGGTAACTATTGCCAACACATCCAATCATACTCTAAATTCAAAGATCAATGGCCAAAACTATCAACTCAAAGTAAGCTACCCTAGAAATTATGCCAAAAGCAAAAAACAATTTCCAGTACTTTATGTAACCGATGCAGAAACAAATTTCGGAGCTGTTTCCTATATAGTACAAAGACTCATAAAGGACCAATTGATTCCAGAAATCTTAGTAGTTGGCATTGCCTATGGAACTGACTACAAATCGTTCTATAAGCAGAGGAGTAGAGATTTGACTCCCATTGAAATGAACCAACCCCGACCCAAGGGTACGGGGTATCTATGGGCAATAATTTAATGATCGACTCAAGAGTCGGGGAATTAATATCCCTTAGGGATTAAAGGATCTAATTATGGGCAATCAGACTGTAGCTGACCCAACAGGGGGAGCATTTAAGTTCAGTCAGTTTATTGAAAAGGAATTATTTCCCTTTATTGACAATAATTACAGAACAAATAAAAATGAAAGAGCTATTTACGGTCATTCTTATGGAGGCCTGTTCGGCACTTACCTTCTACTGGAAAACCCTAAACTATTCAATAAATATCTTTTGTTAAGTCCATCACTTTGGTATAATGATGAATATCTGATAGAACAAACCAAGCGCCAATCATTCAACTTTGAAGCAACTAAATTATATATGGCTTCTGGTGAATTTGAAGGAAGAATAGATGACCTCCAGAGAACCTTTGTAAATATTCTTAAAGAAAAAAAAATAAAAAACCTTAGTCTGAAAGCAGAGATAGCCTCAAATGAGACACATAGAACTATATTTGGCATCGGTCTTACCAATGGATTAAGATATATATACAGCAAATAAAATGATCTTCAAATTCTTTATCAAAAACAACCACCTGATCAACAATACCCTATTGAAAAAACCCCTATCCCAATACAAGACCAACAATTCATCAATCTTCCACAAGCTCTCCTTGTTTATATTGATATTCGTAAAGCAGTTCACCTTGCTGGTTATAATATTTGGCTACTCCATCAATTTTCCCATTGACATAATTACTTTCTTCTAATGGGTTTCCATTCGTATAGTAAGATCTTTTTGGCCCATTTAAAAGCCCATTTGAATAATTCAAGATTTCTTTAATTTTACGCCTTTCAAATAGAACATACTCTCCGTCCAATAAGCCATTTCTATAAACTGCCTTTTTAGTTAGTTCACCTATTTCAGATAGTTCTATAGCAACACCTTGTTTTATTCCATTGTAATAAGTTGTTGTACCTTTCACTAAACCGTTTGCATAAAACTCTGTCCATGAGCCTTGTCTCTTACCTTGGTAATAATCCCCCTCAGCTAGTATTCTACCACTTTCTTTCACAGAAACTTTGCTCAAGCCTTCAAGCTCTTGATAATCTTCAATAATTGCTCCTGGAGGATAATTCAAACCTGATTGATCAATCTCTTCGACCTGAGATTGCTGCTCTTGACCACATGAAAGAAAAATCAGAAAAAAAGTCCCAAAAAATACATACCTCATTGCAATTAGATATTTAGGTATAGACACACATTTCATAACTATTTCAAATTTAAAAAACACTTATATCAACTCAATTATAACCATATAATTTTTTACCAACTTCTTCATACTTATCTCCCGTCTTCCAGAAGGGTTTTTCTTTACTATTTGCAATCAAATAAGCTGCATAAACAAATGATTTGGTATATTTCGTCAGATAACTGATATCCATACTTTCCACTTCATCGCCTGCTTGGTGATAATACTTAAATATCTCTGCATCAAATGCTGTTAACCCACAAGTAAAGGTAATGGCAGGCACCCCTTCCCTAGCAAAATTAACATTATCCGATCTATCAAATAGGTTTTGTTCAGGAACAGGGTCATCCGTTACACCGAGTCCAAAAGCTGCCACAGCCTTTTTTAAATTTTCAGTTACTCCAGTTCTATTAAGTCCTATTACGGTAGCAATTGTAGTATCATTATAGCCTCCACCATCAGTATTAAAATTAAAGAAAGTTTTATTAAGTGGGAAAATAGGATGACTGCCATACCAACTACTCCCTAAAAGTCCTTTTTCTTCTGCTGTTAAGGCCAGAAAAACCACTGAATAATCTGGTCTATTCTCCGCAATAACCTTGGCCGTTTCCAATAGAGTGGCAACTCCTATCGCATTATCTCGAGCACCATTATATATCGAATCTTCTTCAGGCCCTCTATAGGTTACGCCGATGTGATCATAATGAGCTGTCATCACTAAAAATTCCTTTTTCTTTTCTGGGTGTTTACCTTCTACCCATCCAATGACATTTTTGGATGGCACTTTTCCACTCAATGATCCTGATATCATCACTTTGGCTTCAGATTTAGTTGTTTTAGCTATTTTTTCCCATTCTCCATTAGCATCAGCAAGCCAAGCTAGAAAAATCATTTCTTCCCCATCTCCTTTTCGTGCCACTCGCATTTGATCACGAGATAGTGAATTAACCGTTAATTTCCATGGTCTATTATTTGATTTATATAGTTCAACTAAGCCAATAGCACCTTTTTTTTGTGCTATTTTTTGTTTTTCGAAAGATAAATCCCTGTACTCTCTTGGAGAATTTACCTCCTTAGTCCCTGGTAAGGCCATTACTATTTTTCCCTTAACATCCACCCCATTATAATCTTCCTCCAAGCCATAATTGACAAACGCTACTTCTCCTTGATAACTTTTATTGTCTCCACTTAAAAAAACAATATCCTTTTTATAAACAGCAATCTTATCGTTATATACAAACTGCGCAGTTTTTGCATTTGATTCTCGATATAGTTGGACAGGCTGAAAGTAATTGGACAAATTTGGAGCAATTTGCAAACCATACTCTCTATATTTTTCAGCGATGTATCTTGCTGCTATATCTAATTCCGGAGAACCAGTATCCCTTCCCCTCAATTCATCAGAAGCAAGAAATCCTAATTTAGATTCAACGCTTTTTTCGGTAACACTTGCATTGATTTTCTTTACAATTTTCTGAGCATCACTATTGAAAACACTAATTAATATGAGTGCAGTAGTTATGATTATGATTTTCATAAATAAATATTTTTGAGGTTTTAGCATCTTTTATCCCACAGGACATCAGAACTTGTCAAATGTACTAAAATTGTAATCGACTTATAAAAAATACTATCTGAATGGCACCAGGTTACATCTCTATTGTACAGGTCATGTTTCAATTTGCTCTATTACCTCTTCCCATTTTATGGTCAAATCTCCCAACTTTTTCTTAATCTGACCAAGCTGCTCAGATTTTTTATAAAAAGCATCTTCATCTTTAAAAGCATCAGGCTCATTTAGAGAAGCTTCTAACTCTGCAACTATTGATTCATTCACAGTAATTTCAGATTCGATCTCAGTCAATTGTTTCTTCAACAACTTGATCTCAGGATTTTCTTTTGTTTTAGGTTTGCTCTTTTTATTACTAGTCTTGACTTTTTTAACAGGTGCCTGAACTATATTTTTAGCTTCCTGTTGCCCCTTCCACCAGTTAAATTCTTCATAAGTACCCGGATATTCTTTCAATTCTTGATCTTCTATCCACCATACTTTGTTAGCAATCTGATTCACAAAGTGTCTATCATGAGATACTACAATAAAAGTACCTTCATACTGCTGGAGTGCTTGAATTAAAATATTGACAGATTGCATATCCAAGTGATTAGTAGGCTCATCCAATAATAAAAAATTAGCCTCTGAAATCAATGTCTTGGCTAGTGCTACTCTTGATTTCTCCCCACCTGACAGCACTTTTATTTTCTTAAAGACCTCATCTTCTCTAAATAGGAAACAGCCTAGTACTGATCTTAATTCTTGCTCCGTTTTGCCAGTACCTGCCTGTTTCAACTCTTCCAGCATTTCATTGTTCACGCCTAAAGATTCTAGTTGATGTTGTGCATAAAATCCCATATTGACATTATGCCCCATTTCTCTCTTCCCTCCTATTGGTTCAGATCCGGCAATAATTCTTAGCATGGTAGATTTTCCTTTACCATTTGCTCCTATAAGAGCTATCTTATCTCCTCTTTCTATTAACCCTCTGCTATTACTCAATATGTTAAGATCTCCATATGATTTAGAAACATCTTCTAAAGTAATTACATTTCTACCAGACTGTTGCTGAAAATTAAATTTGAAATTAACCGTAGCATTTTCCTCCAGTACATCATCTATTTTATCCATCCTTTCTAAAGATTTCACTCTTGATTGAACTTGACGGGCTTTGGTAGCCTTAGCTTTGAACCGATTAATAAATTGTTCTGTCTGTTTTATCTTCTGCTGTTGGTTTTCAAACGCATTTTTTTGCAACTCATTTCTCAATTCTTTTTCTTCTAGGTAAAACTGATAATTACCCGAATATTGATGCAACTGAGCACCGGTTACTTCTACAATTGAGGTAACCGAATTATTTAGAAATTCTCTATCGTGAGAAACAATGATAACCGCACCTTCATAAGTTTTCAAGTAGTTTTCTATCCATTGTATAGAGGGTAAATCCAAATGGTTAGTGGGCTCATCCAGCATCAATAAGGAAGGCTTTTCCAATAGTAGCTTTGCTAGCATTACCCTCATCCTCCAACCTCCAGAAAATTCCCTCAATGGTCTTTGAAGATCCTTTGTATTGAAACCAATTCCTTCTAATATTTCTTCCGCTTTTGATTGAAGCGTATAGCCCTCCAAGGCCTCAAATCTTTCTTGCAATTTGGTCAACTGGTCGACCAGCTTATCTTCATAATTCACCTCCATTTTATGCAAGGTTTCATCCATTTTTTTCTGGATTTCCAGGGCATCTGCAAAAGCCTGCATCGCGACAGAAAGAATGCTATCATCAGTTTGATAAGACAGTAAATCTTGATTTAGAAAACCTATGGTACATTCTTTACTTTTCTGAATTTCTCCCTCATCAGCCTGATATTCATTATTGATCAACCTTAACAAAGTTGATTTACCTGTCCCATTGAGGCCTATTAAGCCAATTTTATCTTTGGGTTTGATATGAAGGGAAGCATTGCTGTACAACGCTCTGTCGCCTAAAAAATAGGATAAATTATTAATAGAAAGCATGGCGGCAAATATAAAACCAAATATTCCATTAGACCTTAAAATATCAAGAGGAAGTTATTCAAATAAGTCAGGTAATTGCATTTTAAATCCTGCAAACAAGCAGCAGCTCCAATTATTCTACTATACGTCCATTTCGGAAATAGAAAGTTAAATTATGAGTAAAATAAATATAAGAAATTGGTGTTCGTTAAAACTCAAAAATCACTGGTTAAGATGTTCTTCGACAAGAATGGAATAATTCATTTGAATCTCCATAAATACAAACACCACTTTTTATTTAGTTTTTATTCATTAGCTACTTGATCGTTTTCTATAGTATAATTGTACAACTGCTCTATTTATATTTGCAATGCATAAAACATCTAATTGTACTCTTTCGATAATCAATGTTTAGAACTGAATTATACATTCCCAAGGCTGATATTCAAATAGGCTTATCAGATTCCATACTTACATTGGGTTCATGCTTCTCTACTAATATTGGTAATGAGCTTAAGCAGGCTAAATTTAATGCTTCTGTTAACCCATTTGGCATAATTTATAACCCTGTTTCCATTTTCAAATTATTGAAAAATAGCCTAATCAATCCAAAATTTGATGACCTAGATTTCATTGAAAGAGATAGACTTTGGTATCATCTAGATTTTCATTCAGAGGTCACAGCTAAAAATCGAGGAGCCCTGGAGAAAAAAATACAAGAAATCTACCATGAAGTATCAACCTCCATCAAACAAGCAAAATGGTTGATGATCACACTAGGTACAGCTACAGTTTACTGTAAGCAGAGTAGTCAACAAGTAGTTGCTAATTGTCATAAACTACCTCAAAAAAATTTCACAAAATCCATGGTCACTCCAGCAATTATTTTAGAGCAATTTAAATTTTGTTATGAGGTCATTAAAGCAATAAATCCAGAAATCAATTTTCTTTTTACAGTGAGTCCTATTAGGCATATTAAAGATACAATTCCTGTAAATTCATTGAGTAAAGCTACTTTACAACTTGGCGTAAAAGAAATAACCAAAAGTTTTAAGGACACCTACTACTTCCCTGCTTATGAATTAATGATGGACGATTTAAGAGATTATCGGTTTTATGAGGAAGACATGCTTCATCCAAATCAAGTAGCTCAAAAATACATATGGCGTAAATTTAAGGAGACTTTTTTTTCTGAAGAAACAAAAGCATTTGTAAAAGAGTGGTCACAATTAGCGAAATCTTTATTACATAAACCATTTAATGTTCATTCTACAGAACATCAAAAATTTTTGATAAAGTTACTAAAGCAATTAGAGAACATGTCCCAAAGAATAAACGTAACAAAAGAAATAGCTTCTGTTAAATCACAAATCTTATGAGTGAAAAAAGGAAGGGAAATCGTTTAGTGACTAGTTCTAGTCCATATCTTTTACAACATGCTAACAATCCTGTTAACTGGCAACCTTGGGATAGTCAGTCTTTACAGCAGGCAATAGACGAGGATAAACCTATTCTTATTTCAATAGGGTACTCAGCCTGTCATTGGTGCCATGTAATGGAACATCAGTCTTTTGAAAATAGGGAGATTGCAGAGATTATGAATACTCATTTTGTCTGTATTAAGGTAGATAGAGAAGAAAGGCCTGATTTAGATCAGATTTACATGGATGCAATACAGGCCATGGGATTACCAGGTGGTTGGCCTCTCAATGTATTTCTTACCCCTCAGCAAAAGCCTTTTTATGGAGGAACTTACTTCCCCCCTTCGGGATGGCAACAGTTACTAGACAATGTTGCAGAAGCATTTAGAGATAAAAGAGATCAATTAGAAGAATCTGCGAATGGCTTTACAGAAAATCTTAATATCAGCGAAACAGAAAAATACGGCATTGGACATGATCAAATTGAGTTCACAACTGGTTTAATAGATGAAATGGTCATCGCTCTTGAGAAAAAATTTGATTACTTATGGGGTGGACTAGACAAAGAACCAAAATTCCCAATGCCGGCTATTTGGGATTTTTTACTTAATACTTATCAGCTACTCAGTCATAAGAAAGCTGGCGAAATGACTTTTATTACTTTAGAAAAAATAGCCACTGGTGGAATTTATGACCATATAGGAGGTGGCTTTGCTCGTTATTCTACTGATAAGGTTTGGCATATTCCGCATTTTGAGAAAATGCTTTATGATAATGGACAATTACTCAGTCTTTATGCTAAAGCCTATCATTTAAAACCTGAAAAATGGATTAAAAAGATCATCTTACAAACAATAGATTGGCTCACTAGAGAAATGACTGATAGCAATGGGGGGTTCTACTCAGCACTAGATGCAGATAGTGAAGGAGAAGAAGGTAAATTTTATTGTTGGTCATATGCCGAATTTAAAACTATAGCCGGTGAAGATGAGGAATTATTAGCAACCTATTATGATGTCAAAAAAGAAGGAAATTGGGAAGCAGGTAAAAATAATTATAGATTACTTTTCTCGCATAAACAGATTGCTGATCAATTCAAATTAAGTGAGGAAGCACTGCAATCAATTATAACTGACTTTGAAAAAAAATCACTAACACTTAGAAGTAAAAGAATTAGGCCAGGGCTTGATCATAAAATATTGACTGCATGGAATGGATTGATGCTGAAAGGGTTAGTTGATTCTTATAGAGTTTTACCCAAACCCTACCTTAAACAATTAATTATAAGAAACGGTCAATTCATTCTTAAAAACCTTAAAAAAGGAGATCGGCTGATTAGAAGTCACGAAAAAAGCAATGGTCTTGATGATGCTGAACCTTTAAGTGGTTTCCTAGAAGATTATGTATGGACGATAGATGCATTTCTAGCTCTTTATCAAATAACTTTGGATTTCAAATGGTTAAATGAATCTAAGAAATTAGCAAAATATGTCCTCAATCATTTCTATGACCCTAAAGAAAAACTCTTTTATTATACTGATCATCAATCGACTACTCTAATAGCTAGAAAAAAAGAAGTTTTTGATAATGTCATCCCTTCTTCAAACGCAGGGATGGCCTTTAATCTTTTTAGACTTGGGCATATATTTAATAATAAGAATTATCAGAAAATAGCTTTTGAAATGGTAAGCGGAATGACTTCATTGACCAGGAATGAGCCAGAATTTCTATCGTATTGGGGCAGTACTTTATTGGCCATGAACACTCCAATTGTAGAAGTAGTAGTTGCTGGAACGGTTAATGAGGAAATAATCGAAAAACTTTTCCAAAAAACTGGATCGCATACCTTTTTATTAAGAAGTTCTCCTGAAGAAGAAATAGAAATCCCACTTGTTAAAGGTAAGTCTGCGATAGATGGAAAAACAACTTTCTATGTTTGTGTCAATAAAACTTGTCAGCTTCCAGTAACAGATGTATCAAAAGTATTAATTCAGTTTAACTAAATCATTCTTTGAATCAACTAAGTTTACAAAATACAGAGTTTGAAGAAAGAGTCACTTTATTTGCTGAAGTGATCCTTCCCCTTCCATTAGATGGAACATTTACATACCGTATCCCCAATGAGCTAAGTGAAACATTGAAAGAAGGCTATCGTGTGGTTGTCCAGTTTGGTAAAAAGAAGATTCTCACAGGAGTGGTTTTCAACATACATGAGAACGCTCCTGAAAGATATGAGGCTAAGTATATATTGGAGTTATTAGATGAGCAACCTATTGTTACCAATTATCAACTAAAATTGATGCAATGGATGGCTGGCTATTATGTTTGTAATTTAGGTGATGTACTCAATGCCACTGTACCTACGGGGTTAAGGTTATCCAGTGAATCTCATATTCAACTGCATCCAGAATATGATTTAACAAACGAGTTAATGGAAGATCCATTAAGCGAGAAAGAAGAGATAGTCATAGATCAATTGATCGTAAATCGTCAACTGAGTTATCAAGACGTAGAGAAATTACTCAATACACCCAGGATTTCAGGAGTTCTTAAATCTCTGATTGATAAAAGGGCTATTATCCTTTTTGAAGAACTTAAAGAAAAGTATAAACCGAAAACTGAGAAACGCATAAAATTAGCAGAAGTTTATACACAAGCTGATGAACAATCATTACAAGAGCTTTTTAAAAAATTAGAAAAGAAAGAGAAGCAAATGGATGTGTTACTAAGTTATTTACAAGTAATGCCTCTTGCTACCTTGCAACAAGATAACCTACTAGGAATTAGCAAAAAAAGTCTTTTATCTAAGAATATTTCAGAATCATCTTTAAAGACTTTGGTGAAAAATGGCGTTTTTGAAGAGTTTGAAAATATTATCCCCCGTGTTAAATTTGATGAAACTGAACCCGCTAGTGAAATTATTTTAAGCAAGGGTCAAGAGGAGGCTTATGAGGCTACTATGTTAGCTTTTCAAGATACCCCAACTGTTTTATTGGAAGGAGTGACTGGAAGTGGGAAAACGGAAATCTATATAAAAATTATTCAAGACATACTTGATACAGGTGGTCAAGTACTCTATTTATTGCCGGAGATAGCGCTTACTACGCAAATCATAAAACGGCTAAGTAAATATTTCGGTGGGCACATGGGCATCTTCCATTCCAAATATTCAGACAATGAACGGGTGGAAGTATACCGAGGAATTATGAGTGGAAGGTTTAATTTTGTAATAGGTGTCAGAAGCGCCGTATTCCTTCCCTTTGACAATCTTTCATTAATCATTGTAGACGAGGAACATGAAACAACTTATAAACAGTTTGATCGAGCTCCTTTATTTCATGCTAGGGATACAGCGGTATATATGAGTGTTTTACATCACTGTAAAGTGATACTTGGCACTGCCACCCCTTCAATGGAAAGTTATTATAATGCCCTACATGGCAGGTATGGTTTGGTCAGATTAACCGAAAGGTATGGAGATACTCCTTTACCAAAGATCATCCCCATAGATATGTCGGATGAACGGAAACGGAAGAAAAACATTGGGAATTACTCTTCTACTTTGATAGATTCAATCAAGCATAACTTAGCAAATGGCGAACAAACGATCATATTTCAAAACAGACGTGGCTATGCACCATTTTTAAGTTGTGAAGATTGTGGCCATGTACCAAAATGTCCTAATTGCTCTGTAAGTCTAACTTATCACTTGTACCACAATCAAATTAAATGTCATTATTGTGGTTTCAAAGAAGCACCTCCCAGTGAATGCGAAGTATGTAATTCTGCGAGGATTAAGAATATAGGGATGGGTACAGAAAAAATAGAAGAAGATTTACAACTCATTTTCCCAGAGGCTACTATCCAGCGTATGGATTTAGATAGTACCCGAAAAAAATTCAGTTATCAACAGATTATAGATGATTTTGAAAATGGAACCATTGATATCCTTATCGGGACACAGATGGTCTCTAAAGGCTTAGATTTTGAAAAAGTCTCTAAAGTAGGCATATTGGATGCTGATCGGTTAATCCATTTCCCAGATTTCCGTTCACATGAAAGGGCTTTTCAATTAGTTACTCAAGTTAGTGGACGTGCCGGCAGAAGAGATATACAAGGAACGGTATTTCTTCAAACCAATGATCCAAAGCAATCGATCATCCATAAAATTGTTAGACATGATTTCTTAGGGTTCTATCAATCAGAACTACTAGAAAGAGAAAAGTATCAATACCCTCCATTTTTCAGACTCATTCAAATAACTGTTAAGAATAAAGACAAAACAAACAGTTGGAATGCTGCAAGTCACCTTGTAAGGTTACTTTCTGCAGAATTAAATAAACGCAGAATCAAAGGGCCTGCAGAACCTGGGATTAGCAAGATTAGAAATCTCTACTTATTTGAAGTACTTATAAGGCTTGAAAGAGATCAAGTACATTTAGGAAAAGTAAAAGAATTGATAAAAACCAAGATCAAAGAAGTCAAGGCTATTAAAGAGTATGGTAGTCTTCATGTGATTGTAAATGTAGATCCCTACTGATCAATTTTAAATGAACCAACCCCGCCCCAAGGGTATGGGGTATCTATGGGCAATAACTTAATGATCGGAGTCGGGGAATTAATATCCATTAGGGATTAAAAAAGGTTGTTCCATTTCTGAAACAACCTTAGTTATTCTATTAATTAATCGCTCTGCCCTATTCTGTTAATACAGTAGTAAAAGCAGACGCATCATACAAGGGTAAATTTGAATTAAAACTAGTATTTATCAGCTGAATAAGTTCATTTGTTAAAATAGCATGTCCAGCTGGATTAGGGTGAATCCCATCCGTTGAGAAAACACCATTAGGACTGAAATCAGGAGTGTAATTAAGTCCACTACTCTGTATTCCACCATTAATAGCTATGCCTGTAAAAAAGGAATTTGCGTCAAACAGTACTAGCCCTTCCCTTGAATTTGCTTGTGCTGCAATAGCAGCATTAAATGCTCCAATTCTTTGTAACAATAAACCTATCTCATCAACAGTTAAAGTAAACTGATCACCAAGGGGAACGCCAACTCCTATTATCGATGCGGGATTATTTGGATCAGCTAGTGTACCTAAAACTGCACCTGCACCTAAGGTCACGATTTCTGCAGGAAGACCGAATGGAATTAAACCTGGTAAATCTTGAGCTGACTTTAACTGCCTTGCCTGAGCCAGAGGAGCCAACGAAGTTGCTTGTTCTGAGGTAACCATACCCAATGAAACCAAGCTATTTACAGCGTTTGTAATGTCCGTTAAGTTATTATCCGATACAACAATCGCATTGTTACCAGCAGAAAATGAAATTTGTCTCAATGCCACTTCTTCCGCTGACAATGCTAAAGGTCCTAAAGCTGGATTAGTTAAGGCTTGTAGAATAGCATTATAACCTGCGTAACCTGCATTTGCGGCAGTAGCAGTAGCAGCATCTAAAGGAATTGCATTCCATTGAACAGCTTGAAAGAAAGGAATCAAAGTCACATTAGGTACATTTAAAATCACCCCTTGCATAGATGGGTTAGACCCAAATATAGCATCTAAACTACCTTGTAAATCTGCATTAAAACTTGTAGTACTTACTAAAGCATTAGGTTGCAAATCATTACTTGGATCTGGAGCTCCTTGATCATCTATCCCAATAGGCCCAACTCCACCACCTGTTGCCCAAGTAAGTGCATCATTATTACCTAACCAGAAAGTCATAAAGGTAGGGTTTCTAGCTAAACCTTGTTCTAAAACAGACGTAGAAGAAGGATCTAGTGCGAACCTACCATAAAAACCATTTAATAAGCCATAACCATTCGCAGTTAGTTCTATTAAACGCATACCAGGAACACCCATATTACTCACACTTGCATTATCTCCTGCAAAGGGTGTTATTGGATCACCACCAATAAAAGGTCTAGGACCAGGTATAGAAAGATCTAAAAAGAAGCGACCAAATGTTGCATTAGTAGGATCACTAAAATCATTTAAAGTGACATTAAATCCATTAGCAGCATTGATGTCAGGTAATTGAAAAGTTCCACCTCCAGCTAATTCAAATCTAGCTCCTAATAAATTAGCAAAACTACTTTGTTGTCCTCTATCATAAAGCGCGGCATCCATTAGACCAGCTGTTAACGAATTTCCAAACGACACATAAGAAGTAAAGTCTGCATTACCAGGAGTAGCTTCTAATGGTGCATCAGCTCCCACCAATGGATTATCATCTAATCTTTCTTGTATAAGTTCATCTTCGCAACTAGCTATTGTGATTAAAAATGCAATAACCGATAAGTATAAATAAATATTTTTCATTATTACAAGTTTGTTAATTTAGAAATTCATCAAATGAAATAGCTATATAATATAAGGATCCTACTCTTGGGTTTCCAAAAGAAGTAGTATAACGCTCATTCAATATATTTGATCCACCAACTTTCAAAATCGATTTTAGGTCTTCAAATTTATAACTTACCTGTGCGTCAAGTGATCCAAACGATGGAACTATTCCTTCTCCAAAAGAAGATTCCCACAAAAAGGCATCTTGCCATTTATATTGAATATTGAACCCGAGATTATCCGTTACTTTTCTATTAGCAATTTTTAAATTAAATCTCCATTCAGGAGTATTAAAAGAAGCCTGTAAACCATCTCTATCTAAGTCTTCTTGGTTATTTAACTTATTCCAAGAAGCATTACCTCCTAATGTATAACCTCTACCTAATATATATTCTAAGCCAACAGCTGCCCCTTGAACCCTTACAGTTTCATCTGAGTTTACATCAAATCCATATTGTTCAATATTTGTACCTGTGACTATATTATTCAAATTTGGCCCTCCTGCCGGAAGAATGAACCTAGGGGTAACACCATTGACAGCAGGATCTGAAACAGAAGCATCTTGAATAAGGTTTACTTCAGTAATAAAATCTGTGTAATTACTTAAATAGTAATAAGCATCTATCAATAATTTATTGTTAATCAATCCCTTATAACCAAATTCAAAAGTACTTACCTTCTCAGTTTCAAAATCAAAATCAGTCCACGCTTGCAGACTTTCTTGCGTTCTTTCTCCTCTTCTTACAGCTTCTACATCTTCTAGGTTGTACACCGGGTTTGTTCTAAAGTTAAATTGGTCGACTAGTGCTTCATTACTCCCTACTAATCTTCTTGTTTGTACATCTAAATTAATAAACTGATCTTGCGTAGTAGGGATTCTAAACCCTCTTTGAAATGATACCCTGAAATTACTTGTCCTATTATTTCCTACTGTATAAACCCCTGATAATCTTGGCGAAAACTGCCCTGCGAAATTTTCATTTTTATCATACCTAATAGATCCATTCAACGCTAACCTATCATCTGCGACTTTCTTCGCTATTTGTGCATAGGCACCAAATTCATTGATATTAAATTCATCACCTTCATCAATATTTTCTAAGGCAAAAAGAGTTCCTTCAGAATTTAATCTATACTGTCGTACATTACCACCCACTATTACTTCAGCAAATGAAATTTTCTCTGAGAAATTATACATTCCTTCTGCATGCCAAAGACTTGTATTATCTAAAAACTTTGCACCACCCTGCGAGATTGGAATATCTCTAATTCTATCAAAAGCTTCATTAAAGGCTGCACTACCTGGAGTAGGTCTACCAGCATCATACCTTTCCCTTGCTTCTCTATGTGCCTCATCTACAGTTTCACCTCTTAATCTTGCTCCAGCAAAATCTCCAACATAATTTTCAGCAGCACCACCTAAAGCATACTCTACATTAATCAAAGTCGCTAGGGTATTGGCTGCATAAGTGTCACCAGAACTCTCTTGAGTGGTATAACCCCTCAAAAAGAAGTTATTCCCTTTTAATTCAACCTTACCCGTCCAAATATTAAAATTATCTAATACAAAACGGTCATTAGCTGTATATACTGTGCTTCCTTGTCCCCAGTTAAATTGACCAATAAGTTCAGCATTATCATTTAACCTATAGTGTGCTGCTGCACCAAATTTGATACTTTCCGTAGTATTGTCCAAAAATTCTGATTCAGTAAAACCAGTTGGTGTGAAAGTACCTGAAGAATTAGTTGGCAATAAAGATGCAGCAGGTGAACCTGCCCCTAAAACACCCACATTAAGGCCTATATCACTATCGCCATAAACATTTACACCATCGAAATCATTGAAACCTGCTTGCTGTCTATAATTAGGGTTTGTAACATCAGCATTAGTACTCCTTTCAACTATACGGTTTTGACCTTGATCTCTATAATCAACACCACGCCAGTCCTGTGCATTTAAGTAGCTACCAGTAATTTTAAATGCAAATTTATTGTTAAACGCTTTAGCATATCTCAACTGGTAATTATTATATAACGAAGCATCATCATCTACACCATCAGCATGGGTTACACCTAATTGAGCACTGGCGCTCAATCCTTGATATTCAAATGGGCTTTTACTTTTCAATAAAATTATTCCTTGAATGGCATTAGGACCATAAAGAGCTGAAGCCGCGCCAGGTAACAGTTCTACACTTTCTAAATCAACTTCAGATATCCCCACTATATTTCCTACAGGGAAATTTAATCCTGGCGCTTGATTGTCAACACCATCAATCAACTGTACTGTTCTTGTGTTACCATTAGCACCAAAACCTCTTGGGTTAATTGATTTAAAAGTCAAACTCTGTGTACTCACATCAACACCTTTCAAATTTCCAATTTGATCATAGAAACTAGGCGTTGCAGATTCTCGAATCGCCCTGATGTCTAATTTCTCTACTGATACTGGTGATTGAAGGATACTCTCTTCGACACGGCTAGCAGAAACAACTAGTTCTTGACCTATTAAAACTGACTCTTCCATTGTGATTTTAAGATCACTTGTCTTAGGCTCAGTAATTTCTTGTTCTATAGCATTATACCCAATACTAGTAAAAACTAAGGTAAAGGGAAGTTCAGATGAAACACTCAATGAAAAATTTCCTTGAACATCTGTGATGGTACCATTCACCGTACCTTTCACTAAAATATTAACCCCTATGAGGGCCTCGCCATTATTATCCACTACGGAACCTGAGACCAACGTTCGCTGTGCGTGAGCCTCTGTCAATCCCACAAAGCATAATACTGACAACAATATAAATGTCAGTCTGTATAGTCTTATCATATAGAATTTGATTTGTTAATAAGTATAAAAATTTCTGATAAATCCGAATTTAAGCAAATATTCGACTCTTTTTACTCTGCATGCATACTTTTTTTCTTGATTTCTTGATTTTTTTTGATGCATTATAAGGAAATTAACAAAATCAATGATTAAAAACTACTTCTTTTTCAAATATTAATAATTTTTTTAGCTTTTAGGTTGTTCATTTTCTCTCTTCAAATGAAGTACCATTTTTTCACACAACGCATTGAGTTCATTTGCCATAAAATCATCCCCAGTGCTATTCAATATGCTCTGCGCCATTCCTCCAAGGCAATCAACGTAAAACCTTTTCATCTCATCTACAGGCATATCTTTACTCCAAAGATCCATTCTCAAAGTATTATTTTGAGTTTGATCCCATAAAGCCACACTGATGGCCTTAGTTTCAGAAGGACCAGGTGTTTCTTTTTGATCCGCTTCCCAAGTAATCTTTTCCGGGATACTATCTTTATCAAGCTCTATTTCAAATAAAATCTTAGATTTAGTCATTTCTATTATGTTATTCTTATTTGATTTCTTATATGTTCATTTCAAGGATTTCTCCTTCAATTATTAATTTACCTTCTGTAGCCTCTTTTATTTCATCCACAGAAACTCCTGGGGCTCTTTCTAAAAGTTTAAACCCTCCTTGTGGCAATATTTCTAATACAGCCATATCAGTTACCACCTTCTTTACACAATTAATCCCAGTAATAGGTAATGTACATTCTTTTAACATTTTGGATGCTCCTGATCTACTTTTGTGTTGCATGGCAACTATTATGTTTTCTGCTGATGCTACTAAATCCATGGCTCCCCCCATTCCTTTCACCATTTTACCTGGTATTTTCCAGTTGGCAATGTCTCCATTTTCAGAAACTTCCATCGCCCCTAAAATGGTTAAATGAACATGTCCTCCACGAATCATCCCAAAACTTTCCGCTGAATTAAATAAAGAAGATCCATTTAACATACTCACGGTTTGTTTTCCTGCATTGATTAAGTCTGCGTCTACATACTCTTCTTTAGGAAAAGGGCCTATGCCCAATAAGCCATTTTCAGATTGCAGGACTACATTAAGCCCATCTGGAATGTAATTAGCTACTAATGTAGGGATCCCTATGCCTAAGTTTATATATGATCCATCCTGAACTTCTTGAGCAATCCTTTTAGCTATTCCAATTTTATCTAACATATCTATTTGAAATTTGGTGATTAATAAGGTAGTATAACCATAAGCAACAAAAAGTATTATTTACTAATTGTTAATTGCTCAATTCTCTTTTCGTATCCACTCCCTTGAAAAATTCGCTGAACATAAATCCCCGGGGTATGTATTTGATTTGGATCAAGTTCCCCAGCAGGTACTAGTTCTTCTACTTCAGCTATTGTTATTTTTCCCGCTGCAGCCATCAAAGGATTGAAGTTTCTCGCAGTACCTTTAAATATCAAATTCCCCGCCGTATCGCCTTTCCATGCTTTAACAAGAGCAAAATCTGCAGTCAACCATTCTTCCATCAGGTATTTTTTACCATGGAACTCTCTAATCTCTTTTCCTGTTGCTACTTCTGTACCAACTCCTGCCGGAGTAAAAAATGCGGGTATGCCTGCCCCTCCAGCTCTTACCCTTTCAGCCAATGTTCCTTGCGGGATTAAGTCAACTTCTAGTTCTCCAGAGATAAGTTGCCTTTCAAATTCAGCGTTTTCACCTACATAAGATGAAATCATTTTTTTTACTTGTCTAGTTTGAAGCATTAGGCCTATCCCAAAATCATCAACGCCCGCATTATTTGATATACAGGTTAGTCCCTTGACACCCATATCTACAAGTGCCGAAATTGAATTTTCCGGTATCCCACTCAATCCAAAACCACCTAACATCAAGGTCATATGATCTTGAATGTCTTGAGTAGCTTCAACAGCATTTTTTACAACCTTATTTATCATTCTTAGTATATTTTCCTAAAACATTAAGAGATTTAATTTTATCATCAGCAATCTGTTTTTTCAAAAGATCAAGGTTTTCAAACTTCTTATCTGCCCTTATGTACTCCAGAAAATCAATTGTTATTACTTCCCCATAAATATCCTCATCAAATTCAAATATGTTTACTTCAATTACCCGTTGGTTATTATCATGTACCGTTGGTTTAATGCCGATATACATCATCCCAAAGTAAATAGTTTTTTTATGGATAACTTTTACTACATAAATCCCATCTATTGGGATGAGTTTATAAGACTCCGAAAGTTGAATATTCGCTGTTGGATATCCAATCTCACGGCCCAGTTTTTCCCCATGCACCACTTCACCAGTAATCTCATAATTTCTTCCTAAATAACTTCTTGCTACATCTACCTTCCCTTCATTTAATGCTTTTCGTATTTTTGTAGAACTCACTCCTACATGATCTATATCTTGTCTAGGAATTTCCTGTAATGAAAAACCGTAATCATCAATATTATTTGCTAGGTATTCAAAACTACCTTCTCTATTTCTTCCAAAATGATGGTCATAGCCAATCACTAAATGCGTAGTCCCAAGCTTTCCTTCTAAGGTATTTCTAATAAAATCCTCAGAGGATGTCTGTGAAAATTCTTTTGTAAACGGGATTTTAACTAAATAATCTATCCCTTGATCAGCCATTCTTTTGGCTTTATCATCAAAAGTAGATAGTAGTTTGAGCCCGGATTCTTTCTCACCTTGTAAAACGTATCTAGGATGAGGCCAAAATGTTATTACAATACTGACACCTTTGTTTTCCTTTGCTTGCTTTGATATCTTATTCAGTATCTCTTGATGACCTATATGTACTCCATCAAAGGTACCAATCGTAACAACAGTATAACCAGCTTTTGGAAAAGAATCTGCCCCTTCCAGTATTATCATATTTTATCTATTGATTTAAGCTCCTGAACAAAACTATGAATATCTTTTGCTTCTTCTACTGAAAAGTCACCAATTTTAGTCCTTCTTAAGGCTTTCAAATATCCTCCACAGCCCAGACACTGACCTAAATCGTTTGCTAGACTCCTAATATAAGTTCCTTTACTGCATCTTATCCTAAAATGAACATCGGGATTTTCATACTTTAATACGGAGAATTCTGTTACATTAACCAATCGAGGCTTGATGATTACTTCTTCATTTTTTCTTGCTTTTTTATAAAGTCTCTCACCACCTACTTTTAAAGCAGAAAATTTAGGTGGCACTTGAGAAATTTCTCCCGTAAAATTATCTAAAATTGCATTCTCAATTTCAACTAAGTTTATCAAACTTGTTGATGCTTCACTATTAAATTCAGTTTCTAGATCAAATGAAGGTGTAGTTTTCCCCAACTGAATAATACCTGTGTATTCTTTCTCTTGCCCCTGATAAGATTCTATTTTTTTAGTATGCTTTCCAGTACAGACAATCAAAAGTCCAGATGCCAAAGGGTCTAATGTTCCCGCATGGCCTACTTTCTTAATCTTAAGAGTACCCCTTATCTTTTTTACAATATCAAACGAAGTCCATTCCAGTGGTTTATCTATTAAAAGGGTCTTCCCTTCTGAATACTGTAATTGAAGTTCCGCGTTGATCAAAATAACTGACTTAAAATAGCAAATATACCTACCGCGAAACAGTAATACGCAAAGTATATCAGTTTTCCTTTTTTCACTATCCCTATCATCCAATTACAAGCCAGATAGCCAAAGACAAATGCGGCAAGAAAGCCTCCAAACAATGCGGAAGTAGAAATAGGTAATTCAACACCTGTAGAGGTAACTTCCAAATAATCCTTTAGTTTCAGAGCAGCAGCTCCTATTATCGGAACTAAAACCATTAAAAATGAAAAACGTGCGGCTTTTGATTTGTCAGTTTTCAATAATAGTGCAGTGGCAATAGTGGCTCCTGACCTAGAAATACCTGGCATAATAGCAACTGCTTGTGCCAAACCAATAATAAATGATTTAAAATAACTGATATCTTCACCAGTTTCTTTCTGGAAATAAGTAAATGAAAGTAAGCCTCCTGTCACTAGCAACATGCAACCTACTAATATTACATTACCGCCAAACAGGGATGTAATTTGATCCTCAAAAAACACACCTACGACTCCTATTGGGATCATTGATATGATAATTTTTAGAGTGAAAGAAGTGGATTCGTTCCATTTAAAAGAAAACAAATCTTTAACAATCAAGAATATATCTTTTCTAAAAACGACTATGGTACTAAGTGCGGTAGCTAAATGAACACAAACTGAAAACAACAAATTCTCTTTCGATTCTATCCCAAAAATAGCTGTCCCTAATTCTATATGTCCACTACTACTAACTGGTAAAAATTCGGTTAAACCTTGAATTATACCTAGAACAATTGCTTCAATCAGCGTCATTCGTATTTTTTGGCTTATACATAATCGCAAAAAACTCAGTAATAAATCCAAGCATCACAACAATAGGGCCTAAAGTGATTCCCAAAAAACCAAAACCGTATTGTTCTTTATCTATTGACATGATATAGAATCCTATCAATAATATTAATACGCCAACTAGCATTAGAATATAGTTGATTTTTTCGAAGGCAAATTTATTCTCTTCCATACTTAGTAAAGTTCATCAAGGGACATTTTCATATATTTTCTTATTGCTCTATAGCTGCTACCAAAACCAACTAAAAGTCCTAAAAAAACAATCCCTCCAAATAATATATATAGATTATTATTATTCTGAATTTCTTTCAAATCAGTAATATAATCATTTAAAAAAAAGACTAACAATAGCAACAATCCAGAAGCTGCAATTCCAGCTAAAAAGCCATACAAAAGTGCTCTATTTAAAAAAGGACGTTGAATGAAGGAGGCTGTAGCGCCTACTAATTGCATACTCCTTATTAAAAACCTTTGGGAAAACAAGGCTAATTTTATTGTATTATTAATTAGAATAACCGCTGCCAATAACAAAATCAAAGAAAAACCAATCAACAGTAAACTAATAATAGCTAAATTATCATTGATGCTTTTAATCAGATTAGGCCTATAGGCAATCTCAAAAACAGTACTTTGCTGTGCTATCTCACGTTCTATATTAGCTAAACTATCTTGATGGTGATAAGCTTCTTTGATCTTAATGACCACAACATCTCGAAGAGGGTTTTCACCTAAAAACTTCACAAAGTCTTCCCCTGTATCAGCAATAAATTGTTCCGCTGCTTCCTGCTTGCTTATAGTTCTAACTTGAGGAATCTCATCTTTAAACAAAGTATAATCTTTGCTCGAAAGTGTCTTACTTATTTTGGTAAGATCATTTTCACTTGCTTTCTTTTTAAGATAAACTTGAAGTTCTACATTTTCTCGAATGTACTTTTTGAGCTCGTTGGCATTGATTACGAAATAACCAAAAATTCCAACTACTAATAAGGTTATGAAAATACTAAAGAAAACACTGAACAGTGGATAACTACCTAGCTTCTTCTTTTTCTTTATCTTTTTTTCATTCGTAGCCATTATGACTCAAAAATAGTAAAAAAGCGGGGCTAAAGTATGCTTTCTTAGAATAAAAAAAAGGATCAGTCTATATTTAACATTTTTTATTAAATATTACTACCAGTATCCGAGAAAACAAAAATGAGTAAAAAATGTCAAATCTATGGTTTCCATGTAGGAGGGTTGGCCTGGTTAGGCTTCCCCGCCAAAAACCCCGGCAGAGCCACTATAGCGTACCATGTTGTTTTTGATCGCATGTGTCCCATTGATTTTTTTGACGGTCCAGCGGTTCGTTATTTCAGTGATTCGCCGCCCCGGCATGGAAAAAATGAATCGGACTGCCAATGCAGAAAGCTTCTTATTTTAGGAACACTCTATTTTTAAGGAGTCGCCTTGGCACGGTGTATTTCAGGATTGCTAAAAAACCCTCATTTAGATCAATTTAAGAGGACTTTTTATCAAATTTCAGATTTAGTCGGATATCAGTAATATATTACTAATCCTCATGAGGTACTTATCGATATAAATTTATCTATTGTTTCTTATAATTTCTAGTTCCTTAACTAATCTCCTATCGGTAATTAAAGAAAGATCTTTAACAGATTTTTGAAATTGGTCAAGCTTAAAATATTGCTTATTAAAGTAGAAATATAATTTCCTATCGCTAGCAGAATTAATCTCTAATAACTCATAGGTTTTCCCTTTAAAATCCCCAAATAGATAAAGCTTTCCTTGCCGAAACTTATATTGTAATGACCTATTATTCTTCTGGATTTTCTTGATTTCAATTTCATCACCAGCTTCATCAGATGTAAAGTCAGAATTATTTATGTTATAATCATCAAGTTCAATACCAGCGAGTGTTTCTTCTTCTAAAACATCATCAAATTGAGGTAACGAAAAAGCAGGTACCGTAACCTTTGACTTACTTACCATCAAATCTGAACTATTTTTGTCTGAATTCTCAGCTAACTTAGGAGTTTTGTCATCTTCTTGTTTATCAATTTCACTTTTGCTTATGTAGACATTATCAACTATTTGATTTTTTGTATTTTCAAGTTCCTTAAAATGATCATCAACTCTATTAGATATCTCAATCCACTCAATAGTAGTCTTTAAATTCGCATTTTCTACGGATGGGTAATCTGCTTCACTCAATGACTCTTTATAATTATCTATGTAACTACCTGGCTTCCCAAAATCATTATCTATAATTTGAAACGCTCCATAACCAACAATTCCGAGGGTCAGTACGGCTGCTACTAACTTATAGGTTGCAAAATTCATTAGAAATCCCATGAGACCAACTCCTACACTAATCCCATTAAGTCTTTGTTTCAGTTCATCCTTTCTATACTCTTTCAACCCTCCAACAATAGATTGCTGGAAAAGAAGCTCCTCTTTAAGGATAGGATCAGTTTCCATAAGCTCCATAAAAGAAGATTCTTCTGAAGCAGAAAGGCCTCCGCTTAAGTAATCATCAATTAACTCTGTGTGTCTAGAAAAATTTGTCATTAATCAAAAAAATCTCCTGTCGTATATTTAGACTTAATTAATTTATCAAGCCTTTTTTTACATTTATACTTTTTCGTTTTTGCTGTGTCTGCATTGGCAAACTCCATTTTATCTGCAATATCCTGCATGGACATTCCATCAAAATAATGATAGGTAAGTATTTTCCTACATGTATCTCCTAATTCATCAATACAGGTTCTTACAATTTTAACTTTCTCTTCAGATTCTCCTGCCTGATACGTTTCACCATCTTTGATTTCATTAGTCAATCTACTTTTTCTATCAAGTTCTTTTCTCCATAAATTAAGACAAATACTATATAAAAATGTACTAATCTTAGAGGTCAGAATTAAGTCGCCACGCACAGCCTTTTGCCAAAATACGAGTAAGCCGTCTTGAAAAATATCCTTAGCTTCCTCTTCTGTGCCATTATTAGAGAGGACTATTTTAGTCATCATCCTATAATATTTCTTATAGAGGTAATCCAAGGCTTTTTCATCGCCTTTATTCAAACGTTCCAGTATAACACTGTCTTTCATATACGTTGTAATCAGGAACTATGAATCAACTGTTAATACGAAATTGAATCAAAAAGTAACCTATTCTTCTAAAATTAATTAAAAATATTGTGATTGGCTATCATTTATCTAAGATTAGGTCAAATTTTCAACACATTATCCTCAGCCACAACAAAAACGTGATCTTTCTTTTTAGGAGTAATAGACACAAATCCAGTAAACACCCCAAATGCCGGTAAATAACCAAAACCATCACTAAAATAGAAACAAGGTAGGTTGAGCCCTTGACGTGCATTACCTATTAACCTCACAGATGGGTGAATATGTCCACTTAAATTATAATAAGCTGTATTTATTTTTTCATGGGTTAAACTAAAATTATCAAGCAAGATCTCATCAGTAAGAACTAAACCTGCATTGAGATAATCTGTTTTATAAAGAATATCATGGTTTCCCTTAACCAATATAAAATCAATTTTATTGTAAAGAAGAACCCACTTGCAGAAATAATCCCAATCGATATTGTATTCACTATGAAATAAGTCTCCTAAAAAAATCACTTGCTTAGGTTGGTATTTCGCAATTAAATTTCCCAACCTAGCAAGATCTCCTAAGTGTATATTTGAAGGAACTGCCAGTCCTGCTTTTCTGAAATGTCCTGCTTTTCCTAAATGAAGATCTGAAACAATTAGGGCATTTTGTTGCTCCCAATAGATAGCCTTTTCTGAGGACAAAGTAATTTTTTGCCCGGCAATATTAGTAATAAACTCTCCCAAAAGTATTTGATCAACCGGCAGGAAGCCAAGTTTGAGTCCTGTAAAAGAACAGTAAATAACCTCTTACTTTCAGTTTACCATCTTCAACCCAAAGTTTACAATCATATACTTTTCCACTTTCAGGATCTAAAATATCTCCTCCTACAAATTCTTTCCCTTTGGCCCTCATATCTGAAATGATTTCCATTCCATTTACTCTTTGATTCTTCTTTTTTCCTTTACATGCATCGCATAATGGATCAGGATCCTCTCCTGCTTTAGGAATAGTTTGTAAGATTTTTCCATGAAACTTATCCCCTTTCTTATAAATTTCAACAATAGACCTTGCTTCCCCAGTATTATCATCTATTGTCTTCCATTTACCAACAATAGATTGAGCATTTGATGCCCAAGCTAATAAAATGAATGTGAATGTAAATAAAATCCTCATACTCTATAATTTAAAATCTTGTAATCAAAGTTAATCAATGAACGAACGCATCTTGACATTATTGGTAATAATATACTTTTATAAATTTAAAACATAAATAGAGTACTCTCAATCATAAAACATATTAGCCAAAATTTAAATTTTAGTTATTTCCTCCACAGACCACAAGTCTTTATATTCAAACATAGATTATGTGAGCCAAACAACCTTATATTTACCAAAACCATTGCATACTTCAAATGTAAAACACTCATAAGTTCTGAGGAAAAAATCAGTCTATCTATCCCACCATATGGATCAACAAAAAGCTGTCCTATATCTGAGGATATTCATATACATTTTTCATAACAGACTTCTAAATTTCTCTATAAGTATTCTATAGTTTGTTTAAAATCTAATTTTCCTTGATCATAAGAAGGGTGATCATCAGAAACTACAATGAACCAACCCCGACCCAAGGGTACGGGGTATCTATGGGCAATAATTTAATGATCGACTCAAGAGTCGGGGACTTAATATCCCTTAGGGATTAAAGAAGTTCTTACAATAGTTTGGCCTAATAGAACCCCAAAACTCTATGGATTCTGGTTTTCTAAACCCTGAATAGTTGAAACTACTTGATAGATTCGTTAAAAGCCTTCAAATTTTATAGAATTCGTTATTTTAAGGGCATCTCTAAAAACTACCTTTAAAGACTTAGCTAGATGAGTTCCATTTTTTTTGAAATTGTTGTTTATGCATGATTATTTGTAACATATTGATTATCATTTATTTAATTGTTTCGACAACTATCGTATAGATGGAT
>CALGOB010000018.1 GCA_937958005.1 uncultured Cyclobacteriaceae bacterium | reverse complement strand
AGTAGCAACTTATGAATTTATAAAGTCACTCAAGTAATTATTTGGTGTCTACTGTGTTTTGTGTGTGTATATTAAAATTGAATATTATAGATTGGTATTTTGCTTTTGCATTTTTTAATCCCTAAGGGATATTAATTCCCCAGGCCGGGCGCCCCGACTCTTGAGTCGATCATTAAATTATTGCCCATAGATACCCCGTACCCTTGGGTCGGGGTTGGTTCATTGGATTGGAAAAGAGGATAAAAGTAGCCTTAATATTCTAAATGTATGTTTACTGGTGATTTAATTTAAATGCAAGTTGGGTAATGCCAAATAGGATACTATTTTTGTGGCATGATGGAAAAGATACTGATCCTGGATTTTGGATCACAATATACTCAGCTAATTGCACGCAGGGTGCGAGAGCTTAATATCTATTGTGAAATTCACCCTTATAATCACATTCCTGAAATTACCTCAGATATTAAAGGGGTGATCTTATCAGGAGGGCCATGCTCAGTACGTGATCATGATTCTCCAGATCTTGATCTTGATCTGTTTAGAAAGAAATTGCCGTTACTTGGAATTTGTTATGGTGCCCAGTTATTAGCTAAAAAATCTGGTGGTGAGGTATTGCCATCAGAAATAAGAGAATATGGAAGGGCTCGTTTAAAAGCTATTCCTGAAAAGAATACTTTAACAGCAGGGCTTGACTTAGATTCACAGGTGTGGATGTCCCATAGTGATACGATTAAAGAGTTACCTGCTGGGTTTAAAGTGATAGCCAGCACTGAGTCAGTAAAAGTAGCGGCCTTCAAGATAGAGGATGAATCAACTTTTGGTATTCAATTTCACCCTGAAGTGACACACACTGAACAAGGAAAAAAGTTACTTGGTAACTTTGTTGTAGAAGTTTGTGGCTGTAATCAAGAATGGACTTCTGATAAGTTTGCTGATTCTACCATAGCTGAGCTAAAAGAGAAATTAGGAAATGATAAAGTTGTTTTAGGATTGTCTGGGGGAGTAGATTCTTCAGTAGCAGCAACGTTGATCCATAAAGCAATAGGCAAAAACTTGTATTGTATTTTTGTAGACAATGGTCTTCTGAGGAAGAATGAGTTTGAAGGTGTTTTGGATTCTTATAAAGGCATGGGACTCAATGTAAAAGGAGTAGATGCTAAACAGGATTTCTATGATGCTTTAAAAGGTTTAAGTGACCCAGAAGCAAAAAGAAAAGCGATAGGTAGAGTTTTTATAGAAACGTTTGACAAAGAAGCCAATAAAATAGAAGATGTTAAGTGGTTAGGACAAGGTACTATTTACCCTGATGTCATAGAATCAGTGTCTGTGAAAGGCCCATCTGCTACTATTAAATCTCATCACAATGTAGGGGGATTGCCTGAAACGATGAAACTGAAAGTGGTAGAACCTTTAAATACATTGTTTAAGGATGAAGTTAGAAATGTGGGGAGAGTACTTGAAATAGACCCTCAGATTTTAGGTAGACATCCTTTCCCTGGCCCAGGGCTAGGAATAAGAATTTTGGGAGACATTACTCCAGAAAAAGTGAATATCCTGCAAGAAGTTGATTTCATATTCATAGAAGGTTTAAAACAAGCCGGATTGTATGATCAAGTATGGCAAGCAGGTTCTGTATTGTTACCAGTTCAATCCGTAGGTGTAATGGGGGATGAAAGGACTTATGAGCAAGTAGTGGCATTGAGAGCAGTGACAAGCCTTGATGGTATGACTGCTGACTGGGTTCATTTACCTTATGATTTTCTGGCTGATATTTCTAATAATATCATTAATCGAGTAAAAGGTGTAAATAGGGTGGTCTATGATATTTCTTCTAAACCACCTGCTACTATAGAATGGGAATAGTATGATAAGAATTTTAATTTCAATAATCTTTATTGGTGGTTTTTTACAAGGGTTAAATGCTCAGAATTTTCAAGCTGAATATTTAGAAGCTAAAAGACTTTTTAATAACCAAGAGTTTAAATTGGCGAAAGGTGCTTTTAAAACCCTAACCATAGAAACTCCTAAGAATAAATTTGCTGCTTTCTCCTCTTTCTATTTTGGGTTGTCTGCTTACAAATCAGAGGCGTATGATGAAGCAAAAGATATGTGGTTACAATTATTGACCAAATATCCTGATTTTAAGCAAAAAGATGAGGTCTATCTTTGGCTGGCATCTGCTTATTTTGAAAAGAATGATTTTCTAAGGGCAAATTCCTATTTGGGAAAAATAAGGAATAAGCCCCTGAAGGATAAAGGGCAAGATTTAAAAGCTGTTTATTTAAGTAAGTTGGATATAAGTGATTTGCTTGATGTTTATAATGACCATGGCAAAGATGAATTGATAGGTAATATTATCTTAGATCAGCTACTTTTAAAGGATAGTTTGTATGCCTATGAGTCTAAGGCTTTAGCCATTATCCATGATTTAAATTATAAAGAAGAAGATTATTTTGCCTTAGATTATAAGAATGAGTTAAAGGACTCTTACAACGTTGCTGTGTTGTTACCGTTTGGTTTTGATAGCCTAGAAGCTGCCGATAGAGTAGCAAGTAACAGAGTAGTCATGGATATATATGAAGGACTTAAGTTTGCGGTAGAACAGCTAGCAGGGGAAGGCCTGCCAATTAATCTTTTTCCCTATGATACAAAAGGGAATCAATCTGGCCCAACAAAATCTATTCTTAGTAATGATGAGATGAAAGGAATGGATTTAATTATAGGTCCACTGTTTGTAAGACCTTTTAGGTTAGTTCATGCCTTTTCAAAAGAAAATAAAATAAACATGATCAGTCCTAGAACTACTAATGTAATGGCCATGGGGGATAATCCGTTTTCATTTTTGTATAATGTTGGTGATCGAACACAAGCTATTAAGCTTGCTGAGTATGCTAATAAGGCGTTTTCAAATAAAAATGCTTTTGTGTTTTATGAGCAAAGAGATTCTTTATTAGCCGCTACCTATAAAAATGAACTAGAGAAATATGAATTCGAAGTGCCCGTTTTTGAACGCTTGAAAATGGATAGTTTAAAGGAACAAGCACAGTCCCTTAAATCATTTTATGAATTGCCTTTGAGATCTAAGTATTTAGAAGATTCCTTATCCAGTTTAAGGCATGTAAGTATTGAAACTAAAAGAGTGAACGGGGCAGTGGTTACCTATGCTGAAATTTTGAAAATTTTACCCGACAGTGTAGGACACATTTTTGTAACCAGTAAATCTAGGTTGGCAGCTTCTAATTTTATTACAACTATTATTGAAAGGCCTGATACAATAGAAATCATAGGTCAAGGAAGTTGGCTGACGATAGAAGCTATTCCTTACAGCCAATTTGAAGAGAATAAAGTCAATTTCGTTATGCCTAGCTTAATTACGCCTGGACAAGGTGAGTATGAAAACTTGAGAAAAGATTTTATTTCTCAATATAAAAGTTTGCCATCAGAAGGACATTTTACAGGGTATGACTTGATGTACACTTTTGGTACCTTAATGCATAAAAATGGAAAGTATTTTCAGGAAGGATTTAGAAAAGGTCAATTTGTGAAAAGTAAAATATCACAGGGCTTTCAGTATAATAAAGAACGAGATAATCAAGTGCTGCCAGTCGTTAAAATAATTGATTCCCAATTAAAAAATGTTAACCAGAGTGAGAACGAATACTAATACTAGTCAATCATTATTTGATAAAGCAAAGAGATCGATTCCGGGAGGGGTGAATTCCCCGGTTAGAGCATTCAAAGCTGTGGGAGGAGACCCACTTTTTATTCAGTCTGCTGATGGTGCATTTGTCACTGATGTAGATGGTAATCGATATTTGGAGTTGATTAATAGTTGGGGTCCCATGATTTTAGGTCATGGTCATCAAAAAGTTGCTGAGGCAGTAAGTAAGGCAGTGAGTCATTCTTTATCTTTTGGCGCACCTACAGCTATTGAAATAACAATGGCTGAACTGATTACGTCAATGGTTCCGTCTATTGAAAAAGTAAGAATGGTGAATAGTGGTACTGAAGCTACTATGTCTGCTATTAGGGTGGCTAGAGGATATACGGGAAAAGATAAATTCATCAAGTTTGAAGGATGTTATCACGGGCACGGGGATGCATTTTTGATAGCTGCTGGTAGTGGCGCGATCACCATGGGAGAACCTGATAGCCCAGGGGTAACAGAGGGAACGGCTAAGGATACCTTGTTGGCTCCTTATAATAACCTAGACTATGTAAGTGACTTACTTTATAAGAATAAAGGGGAGGTAGCAGCCATTATTGTAGAGCCAGTTGCGGGAAACATGGGATGCGTACTTCCTAAAGAAGGCTTTTTAGAAGGTTTGCGTAAACTATGTGATGAACATGGCACGTTGTTGGTTTTTGATGAAGTGATGACGGGTTTCCGTTTATCAAAAGGAGGTGCCCAGGAATTACTAAATGTATTACCAGACCTCACAACCTTAGGTAAAATAATAGGAGGGGGACTGCCAGTAGGTGCTTATGGTGGTAAGACTGAAATTATGGATTATGTTTCTCCTCAGGGGCCTGTTTATCAAGCAGGTACCTTGTCTGGTAATCCTATAGCCATGGCTGCCGGATTTGCTACTTTGACAGAGTTAAATGAAAGACCAGCTGTATACGAGACGATCAATAAAAGTGCCAACGCTTTGGTTGCTGGAATTAAAGAAAATTTGGAATCACTTGGTCTACCCTATACCATGAATCAAATAGGATCTATGTTTAGCTTATTCTTCACAGATCAGCAGGTTGTTGATTTTGAAACTGCAAAACAATGCGATACTCAACTATTTGGAAAGTATTTTAGGGCAATGCTTGATACTGGAGTCTATTTAGCACCTTCCCAGTTTGAAACATTATTTGTTTCTGAAGCTATTGGTCAAAGTGAAATAGACTTGTTTTTAGAAGCTAATTTAAATGCATTAAAATCAATATAAAGCAAGAGAAATAAGGATCTGTATCACCATGCCATTAGTTAACAGGAAGAAATACAGGAAATTATAGATTGTGGATTTTAGTAATGTTTTAGGAACGCTTTGTTTATACACATTAAGGAATGATATAAACTGATAAACTAGTATCAAGATCATTGAAATTATATATAAAATCCCAGTTACTTTAGGGTTGGCAAATATGCCTATCATAGATGTTATTCCCAGTAGAAAGAAAGCAAGTGAATGTATGTGTAATGCATGGATCAGGTGCATAATGTAATATTTGTTTCTTCTGACATAAAGTAGTTTTAGTAACAAAGCAAAAAGTGGTAATAAAATAAACATGAGTAAGGGTAAATTTTCAATAAAAAAGGAAATCATTTCCTTCATAGTTGCCCTACTAAGTTTAATTGTTTGTTTAATTGCTGCTGTTCTAAAAAATGAAAGATCAGATACATGTAATGAATCATACAACTTATCATTACTTATATTTAACTCATCAGTTAAATCATAAAATGTAAGTATTTGTGCTCTGTTTTCAAATGGCCAAATACTTCCATCAGTTGGGATTAGTTTAATTAGATCTCGTTCACTTTTAATACTGTCTGCTTTTTTAAAAAGAGAAAATTCAACAGAGTCTAATGCTTGGTTCAATACCATGCGTTCATTGTTTCCTAAATCTATTTCTAGAGTGTCCAATTCCAATTTTGCTATTTCTTTTTTGAATTGATCACTATCAAAATTGAAATTAATAGCACCTCTTTCAGTAACATTTGTGTTTTTATAATTATTGAACTGGTTTAATGCAAAGAAATGAAATAAGCTAATAATTAAATATAACCTAATTGGGTTCGCATAATTTACCCTTCGGCCGTTGATGAATTCAGTGGTTAGTTTGCCCGGTCGAAAGAAAAACGGAGCTATTGACCTGCCAAATTTAGAATCAAATGAAAGGTAATTGTTAAAAAACTCTCCTATTAGCGCTTTGAAAGAAACATGTCTGTTTGTATTTTCTTGACCACAATTAGGACAGAAATTATAAATTTCTTCAATTGATCTTCCACAATTAAGGCATCTACTCGACCTTCTTCTTATTTTCATTTTTGATCCACCGATTAATAAAAAAAGAGATTATCCATAAACATAATGCAGTGACTGTCAACTCCAATTTTGATTCTTCATATCTCAATCCAATCCCAAATATTAATAGAGAACCTATGAAAAACAACCAATAAACTATTAATAATACTTTACTTTTCACTTTTTAATAAATTTTCAAGCCTCAATAGATCTTCAGGAGTATCAATTCCTTGAGATTCGTGCTTTGTTTTTGCAATTTTTATTTTGAAACCTTTTTCTAACCACCTTAGTTGTTCTAAGGATTCAGCTTTTTCTAGTTTTCCTGTTTTTAGCAAGGCTATTCTTTTTAGAATATCAATCCTATACGCATAGATACCAATGTGTTTATAGAAATCATGAAAATTTAACCATTCCTTTGGATCATGGCCTCTGACATATGGAATGCAGTTTCTACTGAAGTATAAAGCTTCGTCTGCGTGATTGATGACTACTTTCATTGTATTTGGGTTTGTCAATGAAGTGGGATCAGTAACTTTTTTGACTAATGTTCCCAATTCAGTTTGTCCATCTAAAATATCAGCTAATGCATCAATCATTTCCGGTTGGATAAAGGGTTCATCTCCTTGTATATTGATTGCATAATCATAAACTTCATCAACACTTTTAACAACCTCATGACAACGTTCTGTGCCATTCTGATGATCACTGGAAGTCATGATAACATGCCCCCCAAATTTTACGATTTCGTTGTAGATTCGGTCATCATCTGTAGCAACTATCACTTTATCAAGTTGATTTGCTTTAGATGATTGCTCATAGACCCTTTGGATCATAGACTTTCCAGCAATATCAACTAAAGGTTTTCCAGGAAATCTGGTTGAGGCATATCTAGCAGGAATAATACCAATGATCCTTTTACACATTTTCTTGAACTTCCTTTACTTTAAGAGAGGTGCCTTCTTCACTGATTACTTCAATTATAGCGTCTTTTTCTATGTAATTGCTTCTGGCAAATGCGTCATAAATTTCATCATCAATCAAAACTTTTCCGCTAGGTCTTAATATGGTGAATGCAACACCTCTTTTTCCTTTCAAGGATATCTTTTTGAAATTAGATGTGTAGCCAGATTCCTTATCCATCGTATGAGTCAGGGCTACTTTATCAAAAAACCTTGAGTTAGCAAGTTTAGGGGCACCAATAAAGATTGCAATTATGCCGCCGAGAACTCCTGCCAGGGTGGCAGCGCTAGTAATCAATATTTCATCAGCTTTCACAAATGAAAAATCTAATAGATCGTTGTTGAGAGTAACTAATATCAACGACCCAATAATTAAGATTAATCCAGATATTCCAGCTACTCCAAAACCTGGTATGACAAATATTTCAAGAGCAATTAATACTACGCCTATAAAAAATAAGGCAACTTCCCAATTTTCAGCTAAACCATTTAAATAATAAGGGGTAAGGTAAAGTGTAAGCCCTATGATGGCAGCCAGTATCGGAAATCCGACACCAGGTGTTTGTAACTCAAAATATAATCCACCCATAATCATTAAAATTAAGATGCTGCTGACAAAGGGGTTCAAAAAGAAACTAATGATAGTTTCTGTAGCGGACTCTTCATAATAAACCATTTCATAATTGGTAATCCCTGTTCTTGCCAATATTTCTTCTATATCGTTTACTTGAGCTTCGCAGTATTTATATTGAATTGCTTCTAAAGTTGAGAAGGTTATTACTTTTCCATCCTGAATTACACTATCTATCACTATTCTTTCATCTACCATAGCTTCAGCAATAAGAGGGTCTCTTCCTGTTGCTTCGGCAGTAGCGCGCATCTTTTTTCTCATGTAACTTTGGTACTTATCTGGTGCGGCAACACCTTCTCCCGTTACTACTGTAGCGGCTCCAATGGTAGCGCCTTCTGTCATGTAAATGCTGTCGCATGCGATGGAAATTAATGCCCCAGCCGAAGCTGCATCTTTATTAATGAACACATAAACAGGTTTCTCAAAATTAAGGACTCTAGTTCTTATATCATCCGCATCATCTACCGCACCTCCATAAGTGTCCATTTCAATAATTACATAATCCGCATTAATCCTTTCTGCTTCTTCAAATGCTAACTGGGTGTATCGATTAGATCTCGGATCAATATCACTTTTGATATCCATTTTGAAGACTTTTTTCTTTTCGCCATCCGTTTGTTTCGCTATTAATACGTTAACTGAGAAAATCAAGATGGCCAGTAAGAAAGTGAAATATTTATGTGTCATGGCATGTTTCATGTTATAACCTGTAAATTAACTCACAATTTGTTAATTAGCATAAAAATTGAAAACTCATCCTGTTAATGTGGAGAAGAAATGTGAATGTATGTTTTATAAAGTGATCATACAAATTAAGAAATGCTATTCATAATGTGCGAAATTTGATAAATGATGCCAGGTCAAATATTTATTCATGCGATTTTTAGTGTTTGGAACAATATTATAGATAGGAATCCATTATAAAACCAAATGACACTTAATTTGTGTATAGTAAAATATTATTTTATTAATTTTGGTGGAATCCTTATGATTTAGATTTGATAGCAAATATGTTAGTGTTATTTTTGAAGCCCGGCTTTTATTTCGCCTGCTAGAAAACATAGAATTGGTTTATGGGACTTTTTAGAAGTTTTTTGTTAACGATCTCTTTAATTACTATTTTCATTTCTAATGGATTTTCATCTGTTACGGATTCCTTAAGGATGGAACGTAAAGCTGATGGATTATACATTATACATAGAGTTGATGCTGGAGAGACCTTATTTTCTTTAAGTAGAAGGTACTCTTCGGATTTAGCAAAGATTGCTGAAATTAATCAACTTGAGGGATACTCTATTGATTTGGGACAGATTTTAGAGATCCCTTTTGAAAAGAAAGAAGAGCTTAATGTACCCATTACCAAAACTGTTCATAAAGTAAAAGCTGGTGAAACACTTTACGCCATTTCACATATTTATGGGTTAAATATCTATGATGTAAAAAAATGGAATAACCTTCTATCAGATAATGTAAAGGTAGGCCAAGAATTAGTTGTCTCAGGGAAAAAGGAAGCAAAAAATACAATTGAGGAGACAGCTGAAGCTGAAAATCAAAAAGAAGTGAGCCTTGAGGGTAATGCCTTAAATAACCCTGCTTTAAAACATACAGTCATTAAAGGAGATAATTTATTTTCTATTTCTAAAAAATATAATATTTCTCAAAATGATTTGATGAAAAGGAATCATTTAGAAAATAGTGTTTTATCCATAGGTCAGGTCTTGATTATCAGTGATGTGAAACAAGAAAACCCAAGAACTAACAAAGAAACTAAAAAAGATTTTGTTATAAACTCTGGTAAGGGGGATGGTGTACCGATTAAAAGCACAATTGATACCAATAAGCCAGTTGTTGTTAAAGATGTACCAATTGATTCTACTAATATTCGCACCCAAACCTTTACTAAAACTGTTGGCGCTGCTGAAAATCAATTTGAAAAAGTTTACGAGGAGGGAGTTGCTATGGAAATTGCCAACTCTCCTAAATCCAAAAAATATTTATGTCTTCATAGAGCATTACCTACAGGGACCATTATCCAAGTGAAAAATCTGATTAATAGTCAAAGTATATTTGTGAGAGTAATCGGTGAACTACCAGATACAGGCAATAATGAAAATGTGTTGCTTAGGTTATCCAGTGTTGCTTATAGAAGATTAGGAGCCGTGGATGCAAGGTTTCCCGTTGAAATATCATATATTCCAGAATAATTGGATCTAAAATCATTCCTTGATCAAAAAGTATCTGAGTATAATAGGCCTTCTTTTATAAAAGAAGATCCTATTATCATTCCTCACTCTTACCAACTTAAACAAGATATAGAAATAACGGGTTTGTTTGCAGCTGTGTTAGCATGGGGTCAGCGAAAGACGATTATTAATAAGTGTAAACTGCTTTTTGAATTAATGGATAATTCACCATTTGAATTTGTCACGCAACACGAAGAAAGTGATTTAAAACGCCTATTGGGGTTTAAGCACAGGACTTTTAATGAAATTGATTTACTCTACTTTATCGAATTTTTGAAATCACATTATAGTACCTATTCCTCACTTGAAGATGCTTTTATATTGGGTAAGGTAGATGGGATGGAAAGTAAACTTATAAACTTCCATGAGTATTTTTTTTCCTTAGATGACTCACCTCATAGAACAAAAAAACATATTGCTACACCATTGAGGAAATCAGCTTGTAAACGACTTAATATGTATTTAAGATGGATGGTAAGATCAGATAATGAAGGGGTTGATTTTGGCCTATGGAAAAGAATTAAAAGCTCAGAGTTAGTTTGCCCTTGTGATTTGCATGTAGATCGTGTTGCTAGAAGGTTAGGGTTAATTACTAGGAAACAAACAGATTGGTCAACTGCTCTAGAACTTACTCATAATTTGTCTGCACTAGATTCAGAAGACCCTGTAAAGTACGATTTTGCTCTTTTTGGCTTAGGAATAGAAGAAAGATATCATTTATCTAATTAAGGTTATTGATTCCAGTTACTTGGGTTTTCTCTCCAAGATTCTAGGGAGATTTTTTCACTCTCTTTGACATAATCTTTATCAATAGCTTGCTCAATGAGTGCGTTGTAATGACTCAAACAAATTCCAGAAACACTAGCATTCCTGAAATTTTTCTCAGCCATATCAAAACCATAGGTGAAGATAGCTGCAATCCCCAATACTTCACAACCTTCTTTTTTTAAAGCTTCAGCAGCTTTTAAAGAACTGCCTCCAGTTGAAATTAAATCTTCTACTAAAACAATTTTTTGTCCTTTTTGAACGGTCCCCTCTATCATATTCTCCATACCATGCCCTTTTGGTTTAGACCTTACATAGATGAATGGCAGCCCTAATTCATCGGCTACTAAAGCTCCTTGAGGAATACCAGCTGTAGCAACACCAGCAATAACATCTACATCGGAGAAATATCCTTTTATACCCAGTGATAAATACTCTTTGATCTTGGTCCTTAGTTCAGGATAAGATAAAGATAACCGATTATCACAATAGATAGGGGAGTTCCATCCTGAACTCCATTTAAAGGGTTTATTTATACTTAGTTTTATAGCCGAAATTTCCAGAAGTTTAGCCGAAATTTCATTTGCAATATCTTCGTTTATTATCCTTATTGACATGATGTAAAATTAAGATAATATTCATGAAAGATGAATAATAAAAAGCTTATGTTTGAGATAAAATTAGAAGAATTAGCACTTCAAGCAAAAAATGTCATTTGATAAACCTCAATAGTTAAAATTTATCATGTGATAGTTACGTTATTAAACTTATTTTATTATTTATTCTTCAATTTATGAATAGATAATATAATGAAGTAAATAATTAATTGAGTACTTATTTCAACCCAAGATGAAATTATTTATCAATGATATCCCAGTAATTATTTGTAGAATGGAAGATCTAAGAGATTCTTCTTGGTACGCTACTATTATAGATGGAAGAAGGCAATCCATTAACAAAGGGAACATCCAAATGATAGATGATGTACTCATTAATAATGCTTCTAAAGAATTGGTCAAGGATTTATTTGAATTGATGACTGATCATAAACTTAAACAAGTTGATAGTGTAACAATAGAAGTAGAAGATGTTAAACATGTTAAAAAATATATCAAGAAAGTATTTCACATAGTGAAAGCAGCGGGTGGTGTAATTGAAAAAATAGATGATATATTATTGATTCATCGGCTTGGTAAATGGGATTTACCTAAAGGTAAATTGGATAAAGGGGAGTCTCCCAAAGAAGCAGCTGTTAGAGAAGTGGTTGAAGAGACTGGTGTTACGGTTATTTTAGGAGAGAAAATTTGTAGTACTTGGCATACATATACTAGAAGTAAAAAATATGTACTCAAAAAGACGCATTGGTATAGAATGAAGTGTGTCAGTGATACGAATATGCAGCCTCAAATAGAAGAGGATATTCAAGATGTTCAATGGATGGATACTGATGCTGTGAGGAGAGCTTTATATGATAGTTACCGTACAATAAGGTATGTAATACAAGAGTATAACAAAATGTAAAACAACAGCTTGGATACTACTTGATTTTAACGGTTAGGATGAAGGAAAATTACTTTTTTAATCCCTAAGGGATATTAATTCTCCGACTCTTGAGTCGATCATTAAATTATTGCCCATAGATACCCCGTACCCTTGGGTCGGGGTTGGTTCATTGACCTTAGTTTATTGATCATTTAGGTCATAGGGTAAGAAATCCAATACATCACCACCATATCGATGTACTTCTCTTATAATAGAAGAACTTACAGAGGCATAAGAAGGATTTGTTATTAAGAAAACAGATTCTAATTCAGGGTTTAAATGAGCATTTATTTGAGAAATGCTATTTTCATACTCAAAATCAGTTGTATTCCTTAATCCTCTTACCAATGCAGTAGCGTTGTATTTCTTAGCGAAATTTGCTGTTAATTCATTATAGACAACAATCTTTACTTTGGAATTTTTCAAAAAAACCTTTTCAATTTTGTCAACCATAAAATCAATGTCGAAGTATCGTTTGTTTTTTTGTGAGTTGAATCCTATTGCAATAATTACTTCGTCAAACATTGCAAGACTTCTATTAACTATGTCTTCATGGCCTTTAGTAAATGGGTCAAAAGATCCTGGGAAAATAGCTATTCTTTTCATTTAATCGCACAAAAAGATACTGAAAACATCAAAATATTGATGATCCATGATTTCATCAAATTGATATCCAAATGACAAATAGGAGGGTTTGCTGCCAAATGATACATTTCGTATGTACTTCTTTATTAGTTCGATATGAGGGGAATGATGTTTTATATTGCCCCAAATAAGTAGTTTTTCTTCTTTCTGATTAAGTCTTAACTCCCTAAATACGAGCATTATATATTTTAAGTAATCATTACTCTTCCTAACCGCAAATTGATTGTAGTAAATTAATTTTTGATCTTTAGTGACAATGATGTGTATTATCCCTCTATCTACATGACAGAACATAGTTTTCTCATGTGTGTGGTCATCATATCTAATGATTCCTTCAATGAGTGCACTTCCTTGCTGAATTAACTGTATTTTCTTCTTCGGATATAATGACTGAATCCATTTTATCAACTTGATATCAGCGGCAAATACATTTACTGCATCAGATGAAATATGTTTGTAATAATAGATTTCTTCAACACTAGGTTTTATTTCACTATTGATTACCAAGTAATCTTGTGCTGCATCTTTTATGAAATGCTGTGCTGGGACTAGAGAAAACTTATGAGTCTTAAGGGATAGCTTTATACTATTCCAAAATCCAGCTAATAATAAATGATGATTATCAAATAGTGACTGGATAGCTTTTAGCCTAGAATTTACTGTAGTAACATCCTCTAATCTATAGTCTTCTAGGAGAAGACATTTGTTTTCTTTTGTATCCGTAATACAAAATTGAAAATCTCTTATCCCTATTTGTAGGGACAATGCATAGTTCTGAAGATTATCAACGTCGAATTTCGCGTCTTTAATCTTTTTAACTAATTTGAAAGAGGATGTCTTTACAGTACTCAATGTCTATTATTCCCAGTTACCTGCCGTAGAAACACTTGTTCTTGAACCAAATCTTAATGGCCTTCTATTGCTTCTTTCATTATCTTCAGTTCTATTTTTATCAAAAGGTTTAGGATTCCAAACCTCAACTACATCTACTTGAACACCACTCTTCGTGATTTTATCAGCCCACATGTTAAATTTAACATTTTCCCAGCCTTCTGCAGTAACTGGTACATTAGCTAATTTTTGAAGATCAAAATCTGGGAATTTCGATTTAGAGAAAATTGAATCCAGAACTAACTTAGTTCCGAGAGTATCATATTCCACATAAATGCTATCCGCTCCATAATCAAGAGAGATAATAGTCTCTTTCTTATCGATAATATAAAATCTTCCTGTATCAATAAAGGATATCAAATTGTTCCAATCACTTGTGTACTGACCATTAACAGTTTGGTAAGCTTCTTGTGCAGCCCTGATCATTACTAATTTATCAACTATTCTACCTTCTTGAAATTGAATTTGTTCTTCAACATCAATACTAGTTTTGATAGAACTGAAGAGTTTCCATGATAACCCAAGGGATACAATGATAAAAACTACAGTAAAAGCCTTCGATACTACGTTCATTATTAATTTATTTTATGCAATAATAAATATTTTAAAAATTTGATACAATGCTTGTCACACATAATTCGTGTAAATTACAGCGCAAGAATATAATCAATTGATAACTAGTGAGTTAAAATCATAAATAAACAATAAACAATTAAAAAACTAATTGTATAAATAAGGTTTATTGGTTTATGTTATGTATTTTTCTTCTTAGTCACAATCTAATAACCCATTCAATAGGATAAAGTCACAATTATTTTAGATTAAATTATTTGATCTAAAATATAGGTCTCACCCATTTTCAATAAAGCATCAAAACTAATTAATCCATCCTTATTTTTTAAGAATTTGAAAACATAATGTAACATTTCTATTGGGATTGAATTAATTTCTTCTTCACTCATGAATTTGACTTCATTTAAAATTTGTTCATCAATGGCCATTTCCGGGTCTATTCCCAGTTTTAACTGCCCTTTGAATTGGTTTATCAAATAGAATAGTTCTATGCTATGAAAGGGTGGATGGATTGTTTCATTGGTAAAAAGTAATTTGCCAACCTCTATTTCTAAGTTGGTTTCTTCAATGAATTCCCTGACTAAGTTTTGTTTAGCATGTTGTCCATAGTTCATCCCTCCACCTGGAGGAATCCAAAGTTCTCCAGCAGGCCCAAAAGGCTTATGTTTGGCTAACAGTAATTGATTATCCTGTAAAAGTATTCCACAAACTCTTACTCTTACTTTATTTCCGTAAGTAGAAGAAACTATTTGATCTTTTGGCAAATTGGCATATTGTTTGGTTACTTTGTAATATAAGTTTAAATTTATAATTGAAATAGAATATTTAGTTGATATGAAAAAATTAGTATTATTACTTTCATTTTTCCTTACCGTCAGTCTTGTTATTGCACAAGAATCAAAAGCACCTACAGAAGCACCTAAAATTTCTTTAGATGGTCCTTATATAGCCTTTTCAGAATCAGCATTTGATTTTGGCGAAATCACACAAGGAGATAAAGTTGAGCATGTTTTTCAGTTTGAAAATACAGGAAACAAACCGTTGATTATTTCGAACGTACAAACTACTTGTGGTTGCACTGCACCACAATGGCCTAGAACTGCTATTAAGCCAGGTGAAAAAGGTGAGTTGAAAGTAGTTTTTAATAGTAGAGGTAAAAGAGGAAGACAGAATAAGGTAATTACTGTAATTTCAAATGCTAGTAATAACCCAGAGAGAGTTAAAATTGTAACTTCAGTATTAATGCCTCCTGTAGAAGGAGATACAGAAGGATAAATTATTCTATATTTTCTTTAAAAGCTGTTTTACGGACGTAAAACAGCTTTTTTAATGCCTAAAATTAAAAATAACCAGCCTACTAGGAACAATAGGCCACCTAGTGGAGTAATGATCCCCAAAAGGTTGATGTTTAAAATAGATAGCAAGTATAAAGATCCGCTGAAAAATACAATGCCTAAAATCATGCAGTAATAACTTTTTGTGAACCAATTGCTATCAAAAAACTGAGTAATCAACCCAATGATTAAGATCGCTATTGCATGATAAAATTGATATTTAACTCCTGTTTCAAAAACAGTTATCTTCTGGTTTTCTGAAAGAAGATCTTTGAGGCCATGTGCTCCAAATGCACCAATGAAAACTGCTAGACCTGCGGCGATACAACCTGTAATCAGCATATTCTTAGATTTAGTTTGCATAATCTCTTTCTCCAAATATTGCACTCCCTATCCTTACCATATTGCTTCCAGCCTCTAAAGCTAGGTGATAATCTCCGCTCATACCCATAGATAATATTTCTAGATTTAGAAGAGGTTTTAATTTTTTATAAAATGAATTAAGTTCAGAAAACTCACTGATCACCACCTCTTGATCTTTCGTATTGGTTGCCATTCCCATTAATCCTTTTATTTCTATGTATTGTAGGTTTTGCAAAATACCTTTTTCGATCATCTCGTTGATTTCGGTAGTGGAGAAACCAAATTTAGTATCCTCTTTGGCTATATGTACCTGAAGTAAGCAGTTAATTTTACGATTGATTTTTTTGCCTTCTTTATTTATTTGAACCAGAAGTTTCTCTGTATCAACCCCATGGATCAAATAGACAAATGGAGCAATATATTTTACTTTATTACGCTGTAAGTGACCAATCATGTGCCAAGTAATATCCTTAGGAAGTACTGCTTGTTTATCTACTAACTCTTGCACTTTGTTTTCTCCAAAGTGTCTTTGACCACCTTCATATGCAGAGGTAATGGCTTCATTTGGTTTTGTTTTACTTACTGCAACCAAAGTATAATCATGGTTAGCTAATGATTTCTTGATTTGATGAATATTTTCTGCTATTTGATTCATTGACTTTATATTCTAGCTCAAAAGTAAATCACGATTCCCAAAAAATAGTTAATCTGGAGATTTATACCATTTTTGAAGTGTTGCTTCTGCTTTTTTGAATTGTGGTGAATAGGATTTTTCCCCTCCATTTCCAGCATAATACCATTTCCAGACAAATGAGCCTGCAAACCAACTCTCTTTCCAAAACTTTGTGAAAAGGGCATTGTAAAGCTTTGCCTGTAGAATTTCGTTTTCGCCAGCCTCTCTTTTATGTTCATTCCATGGCTCTTTGGCAGCATTATCACTACTGACATACCCAAATTCTGTAAATATGATAGGTTTCTTATATTGATTTGATAAGGCCTTAATTTGATTGTAAGGTGTATTCCATTCTTTCAGTAACAATTTCTCACTTGGGTCCTTGCTATCAGTAAGGGGGAAATATGCATTGGTACCAATATAGTCTAGCTGATCCCAAAATTTAATTTTCTGGAAATTGTCCCAGTTCGCACTATAAGTAATAGGGCCTTTATATATTTTTTTTACCTCAATGATCAGCTCCCTCCAAAATTGCTCTCTTTTAACAGCAGATCGGCTGAGTTCTGTACCAATACAAAACAGATCTACTTGAGTTGAATCAGCAATTTGTGCACAGTTTAAGATAAATTTCCTATATCCTTTTTCCCAGATAGGCCAATCTGCTTCATTTTTTGGTTCAAAATCACCCCTCCAAGTTCCTTTGGTTACTTTTTTTTGAGTTTTTATAAAAGCCATTTGACTTTTGAAGTGGGTTTCCCTATCAGTTTGTTTTTGCATATCCAAGTTAGGGGGTTCAGTCCAATTAGAGAGATCATTGATAAAGCCTATGTGAGGTTTTAGCATCACTTTCATCCCTTGTTCTTTTGCTATTTTAATGACTGCTAGACTACCCATAAAGGACTCTCCATACCATTGACCTTCTTGTAAATATGATTTTACTTCCAAATTATGGTGATAAGTGTGTGCTTCTGGAGTAGTTGAAACCCAATTGGCATTCACCTGTTTCATCGATTCAAGCATTTTACTGGTAATTGGAGGATTGGGTGGTCCATCAAATGTAAGTCCCTTTATTTTTTTATGGAGATTTGGGATACCAGCATTTTCTTTGCATTGAAAACAACATATGGGAAAGATCAAGAGCAATAAATAAATAGTTTTCATTTTGGGCTTTTTAAATTTTAGGTAAATATCAGGAAAAAAGATCGGGTCAAAAAGCAACAGGGAGTTTTTAGAGCCCCCCTTAAATGGTTGCTAGCCCTATTTATACCTTGTATCTAAAATATTTCATTCAATCATGTTTGAAGAATACCAATTTAAACAAGTTGATTATTTCTCTTCAAAAAAAGGAGGTACTATATAAACATTAATGTATCTATTAGCCCTAATGGATTTTTATTTTATAAATCTTGATGGGATTAAATTACTTATTCTATAGGAGAGAATTAAGTTATATTATTAGCGTGACATTCTTGTATTGTAAAATAGAATATGTTTGTTTTGGAGATTATATTAAGAAATAGTACATGGCGATATTAGGGACTTTACTTAAAAAAGGGATCAGATTAAGGGAAAGTGTTATTCAACAATATTCTTCCCCCATAGATCTTCAGAAAGAGGAATTGAAGAAACTATTGGTACAAGCAAGACAAACGGCATTTGGTCATCATTATCACTTTGATGATATTTTGTCAGGATTTAAATCTCATCATTCAAGTCTCTTCCATTTAAATTTTAAGAGTAACATTCCAGTACATAACTATGATGATATTTCTGAGCGGTGGTGGAAACTTTCTATAGCAGGGGAAAAAGATGTCTGCTGGCCTGGAAAAATGAAATATTTTGCTTTAAGCTCAGGAACTTCAGGCGCATCCTCTAAGTATATTCCCATTACCAAAGAGATGAATAAGTCGATACAAAGAACAAGTATCAGACAAATCTTGACTTTATCGCAGTATGATTTACCCGATGAAATGTTTACAAAAGGTATTCTAATGCTAGGGGGCAGTACTAGTTTGGAGGATCATGGGCACTATTTTGCAGGGGATTTAAGTGGGATTACAGCTAGTCAATTGCCTTTATGGTTTCAGAATTTTTACAAACCAGGCAAAAGAATTGCTAAAACAACCAACTGGGAGGAGAAACTAGATGAAATAACTAGAAACGCCAAGCAATGGGATATTGGTTTTATTGTAGGAGTCCCTGCCTGGTTACAATTACTGATGGAAAAGATGATTAAATATCATCAGGTAAATAATATTCATGATATCTGGCCAAATTTAAGGGCATTTGTTCATGGTGGTGTAAGTTTTGAACCTTATAAAAAAGGCTTTGAGAAATTATTGGCAAGACCTTTAATTTATATGGAGACTTATTTGGCTTCTGAAGGGTTTATTGCATTTCAAGCTTTACCTAACCAGAAGTCCATGAGGTTGGTATTGAACAATGGTATTTTCTATGAGTTTGTTCCTTTCAACAGTAAGAATTTTGACGAAGATGGAGAAATCCGTAAAGAAGCTGATGCGCTTAAAATTGATGAGGTAGAAGAAGGAGTGGATTATGCTTTACTACTTTCTACCAATGCAGGTGCTTGGAGGTATTTGATAGGGGATGTGATACGGTTTGCTTCTAAGTCTCAATGTGAGATTGTTATTACGGGTAGGACAAAAAGTTTCTTGAGTTTATGTGGAGAACATCTATCTGTTGATAACATGAATAAGGCATTAGAGTTATGTTGTACGGAATTGAATATAGACGTAAAAGAGTTTACTGTACGGGGGGACAATTATGAAAATATGTTTGCCCATTACTGGTATATAGGAACAGATGATGAAGTAGATGCAGAAGCACTTAAAAATTGCATTGATAGTAATTTAAAAATTCTAAATGATGATTACAAGACAGAAAGAACTTCTGCACTTAAAGAGATTTTTGTAAAAGTACTACCTACAGATACCTTTTACCAATGGATGAAAGCACAAGGTAAGGAGGGAGGCCAAAATAAATTCCCAAGGGTATTGAAAGGCGAAAAAGCTAGAAGTTGGATAGAGTTTTTGGGGGAGTTAAAAGAGGTGTAAAATTTTGAAGAAGAGACTTTTGTGTCTTCCTAAACGACTTATCGATCTTTCTTTAGTTAAAAGTCTCTTGGTTTAAAACATTCATTTTAAGCTTCCTGATTTTAATCCCTAAGGAGTATTAATTCCCTGACCCTTCAGTGAGCGCCATAGCTTCTCTGCGGAGGCGCTGAGTCGATCATTAAATTATCGCCCATAGATACCCCATACCCTTGGGCAATGCTGTTAAGCTAACGAAAAAAGTAGCAGTTACTTGGGGCAGGGATAGAGGTGCTCCACACCGGACGGCATCCTTTTTCTGGTAAGAAAAAGATATAGCCGAAAGCCCGGTTCAGCCCTCCACATACTTAACTTAATAGCATTTTACCCTTGGGTCGGGGTTGGTTCATTTCATCAACTTCTGTGAGAAACCCCAAGGTGCGTGGCCAGTTTAAACAGCTAAATGCTAAATCCTTTTTTAAATGCGTTAGCCTTGGAGGAATCCCCCTTTATTTCAAAGGGGCTAAGGGGATTTATATCGACTATATGATATTGAGCTTATCTTTGAATACAAGACAAAGTAGAGTTTAAACTGAACTGTGAACATAGCGTTATTTCTTTATTAAAATTAAGCAAATTGAAAAATGTTGCGTTATATGCTAATGTGTTCATTTGCAAAGCCTTAAATAATCCATTATTTTGAGAGAAAATTAGAATGGTACGGTTTCCAACTATAGACAGTACCCATTTTAAAAAGTATTAAAACAATGGAGGCAAGCGAAAATCCTATTTTAAAAAGAGTAGCAATCAATTTATTAATCAAATGACTGAACAAAAACAATTACAATCAAAAACCACCATGTTGGTAATTTGCTTCTTTTTAGGTGGATTAGGTATCCATCGCTTAATGATGGGATATTCTAACTGGTGGCTAATGCTAATTACTTTAGGTGGTTGCGGGATATGGACTATTATTGACTTTATTCAAATAATAACTGGCAATATGAAAATGGCAGATGGTAGAGAACTTTCCTCTTAGGTAAAACTTAGAGAAAAAATAAGCCTGCGTATAAATATTCTTTTTCCTAAAAAAAATAGTGTTTCTTAAAATGAGCAATTTGCAAATGAAAATCCAACTAAAAATAACCTACCTTATCAAATTTTTAAAGGAATATATCTTTGCCAATCTAATCATGAGCATTATCGCAGCTTATTTCGTAGTATCTATCCTCATAAAAATAGTGTTTTCTTTTAACATGCTCATACCATGCTTATGGAAAACACTATTCCATTTTGATTGTATTGGATGTGGCTTAACAACTGCTTTTTTAAAATTACTGTCTATGGATATAGCGGGTGCCTATCATGCAAATCCGCTTATTTTTATTGTGTTGCCTGTAGGTTTGTTTTATGTTGTTCATGATTTTAGGAAGTTTAACTTGTCTATTAACGAAGAATAAATATTCTACTACAGGCGAAATGAATGAATAGTTCAAATTAAAGAAATCAATTTTAGTGAAATAGTAGATTTAACTCTAATGTTTAAGTAATCTATTGAATTCGATTTTAAAGTTAGGAACGAATTATAATATGATGGAAGATTGAGTAATTATTATCAGAAAATTACTTATTCATTAATTACTATGATCTGCAATTATTTCAAATTAAATGATTGAACTGCCTAGAAGATTCAATTCGCTTAGTCAACGTATTTTTTTAATACTGATTGTTTATCTTTTAAAATTTTCTCTAATTTTTCAATATTCAAATTTCCATTAGAATCATGTACTGATTTTTGTATTTTCTTTAATTCTGGTATTTTAGAATAGTCATCACCATTAAAAATATCAAATAATAAACTTACACTTGATAAGTCTAATATAGACTTGAAAATTTCTAATTCATCGGATGTTATTTTATTTTCATATAAAGTAGAATCTTTTCTAACTATATCAATAAATTGAAAATTATTTCCCAATTGTTGATTATCAATCACTTTGTATTTTATAATAAAATGTAATTCGTTATTGATTTTAACAATTAATCTACTTTTTAATAAAATTTGAAATACAATACTATCACCATTGTTTTGAGATAATTTATTTCTGTAGTTATCAACCAATACTCTTTCTGGCGATGAAAAGTTTAATGGAGCATTTATCAGTGAATCCCCATTAATTGAGTTGAGGCTGTAATCATATAAATTTGAGTATTTAAATTCTCTAACTAAATATACTTTTACTTTCTTTCCTGAGAAATCTTCATAATTAATCTGAGCATATGATTTAATTAGAAGTAAACTCATTATTACTGTTAAGATTGCAGAACGTATCTTCATTTTACCAAGTTCTAGGATCTTTAAATTGTGAAATTTTTCGATTATCAATTTGTGGCCTATACCAACTAACAAATTCACCTTCCAATTTAGATAAATCTATACTTCCATTGGTATATACCCGATCAATTAATGAACTAACATTTGCATTTGAAGTATCATTATAAACAACTGCTTCTAATACTTCAGTTTTAAATCTCATTATTGCAATTGAAATTGTAGAAAATGATGGATGAAGAGTTTTGTACCATCTCCCATCAAATTTTTGCAATATATAGCATCCAGAAACAGGTTTTTCTCCTTCTTGGTAGAAAAAAAATTTCACAAATGTTGTAGGTATTTCCCCAAGAGTTAATGTTATTTTGTGGTGTAGTTCAAAATAGTTTCTATCTTTATCCATTGTACTAATTTTTTGAAAATGCGCTTCACTTTTTTTGCTGGAATAGAGAGAACCACCTAATATATTTGAATCAATCCAATCTTGGTTTTTTGCAGAGAGTATAGATTGAATCAACAATTCCGGATACTGATTAGAAACTTCACTTATATCTGAATAGTCTGCTTTTATTTGTAGTGGAGGATCGTAATTATAAAAATCTAGGTCAGTATATTCATTTATGCTAAACACGATATTAGCATCTTCATTACCGATTTCTTGAGATAGTAATTTTACTGATATTAATAAAAATAGAAAAGTGAATCTTAAGTTCATAACTTCTTAGTTTGTTTTTCTTTTTTTAATTTCTTATTGTAAAAAAAAGTTAATGTAATAATAGTAACACCAAGTAGTATAGTGACTAATTGGATTCTTAAATCATTATAATCTTCATCTGAATTATAAGTTTTTGAATTTTCGTTTGCAATCTTTGGTTTTAATTTAGGGGAATACCAGATCCAAATAGAATCGTTATGCGCTTCTAAATATTTAATAACTTTTTTTTCTTTATTGAACTTTGTCTTTTTTTTTCCGATTAAAGCATCATTTTGATCATCGATTGTTATATTTAATTTGGGCTGGTCTACTTCTAATATGATTTTATCTCCTCCTCCAATTCCTTCTCCTGGAGAATCTTTTGATCTGATATAATAATCATTAATTAAAACTTTAATTTTTCTATATTCAGATGAATTTAGAATAGAATTAGAGGTATCCTTTAATTCAAAAATAGTAAATGGAACTATAACAATTGAACAGAAGGAAAGAAATAGTAATATAGCAGAAATGATCTTCATTTTATCAATTATTGGGATATATAGGAATTTTATTAGTAATTGTTACACTTTTAGACCAATCTACAAGATCAAACTCTAAAACTCCTTTTGTAGATATTTTGATGTTTCCAGCTAAGACAATTGGAGGAATAAAGACACTTCCTTCAAAATCACCAGTGTTATTTCTATATCGAAGTCTACCAGTCAAACAACCAGTAGCAGAACCTTTTACTTCAAAATTGACCAATTCTTTTGCAACAAGTAATTCAGCTATGAGTCCTACTTGAATACAACCGTTTGCGGCAAAATCTATGTAGAGACCTTGTCCTTGATAATTGCTACTTTCTACAAATTTAAATCTATCCATACCTCCTGTAGCACTGAAATTTAGGGATAGTTGACCATATAGTCCTAAATCCACAATTCCTGCTCTAGATAAAACTTGCAGAAAAGGGAGTGTAAATAATTTTCGGTCGGTTTGTAAAGTAATTCCTGCTTTGATACTCCCTTGTTGAAAGTGTTTATACAATCTTGAATTATCATCTTCTAAATTAAACTCACTTCCTGTAATTTTTAATGGATCTAATTCAAAGTCCAACCCTAGAATTGGTATTTTGCGAGTGACGAGTTGCAAGTTCCCACCAACATCATTAAAAATTTTAGTCAAAACGGCACTAGTTGCAGGTGGAACAAAAGAAAAGCTTTTGATTGAGCCATCTACCCACTTTACATCTACACTTCTAGTTTCTTTATCCGGGCTACCTGCAGATACTGATGTCGTTAAAATATCATCTGTTTCTTTCAGGTTTCTATTGATATGTTTTACCCCAAATTCTTGTTGTAAATTTTTATTAACAGTCTGGTCCCTATAAGACCAAGCGATATCTAAATCTCCAAAAGAATTTTCTGGTGGGTTAGGGCTAAGTGCTACATCATATCTAATTTGTCTATTTACTTTTGTAATAGCCCCATCAACTAAATATAATATTTCACCAGAAGTGGCAATTCTCTTGGTTTTGTCTTTTGCAAAAATATTTACAATGTCAAAATCCTTTTGTGTAATTTCTAAATTAACTGTGATTTCTTCATTGCCATAAACTACTTTAAGGGGGAGTGTACCAGCTCTGTTTTTAAGATCAACACCGAAATTATCATAAATTGGTTCATTGTTTTTGACAGTTTCTGTAATATCGGTCCCTGAATGTGTGATAGACCATCTGAATGAATCTGTATCTTCCGGATAGTATTTTAAGGTAAAAGCTAAGTTGTTTACTAGTTTGTGATAAGATACTTGAATAGTACTGCCATTGTCATATTCTTTATTATCACCAGCGTACCATATTTTGGCATTTGAGCCTTCCCCAGTCCCAGGATCGTCATTATCATCATCACTGTCATCATCATCACTATTGCCACCTTCTGGACCATCTAAACCATCAAGTTCATCAGTAGTATCGTCGCCAACTGTATCAGTATCATCATCAGAGTCCTCCTCATCATCCCCATCGGTTGAATCAGGATCGTCCTCATCGTCTGTACTATCAGGATCATCTTCTTCGGTGTCTGGATCATCTTCGTCGGTACCAGGATCATCTCCATCGGTATCTGGATTATCTTCATCACTTTCTTCTCCGTCACTACTATCTTCGTCATCCTCACTTTCATCTAATTCGTCAGAATCATCGCTTTCTTTAGGCCATATATTATTGCTATTTGGGTTATAAACTGTAATGATATTCCCTTCATAGACCCTGAACTTTGTATTGATTCTGATTTTGTCAAACCTCACTTCCAACTTTGCCAACTCAAAATAGGGGACAGGAACTTCGCCTGTGCCTTTAAAGGTACCATCTCCATTTGCTTCTATGCTAGTGATCAAAATGTCAAAATCAGCACTTTGAATAATATCCCCAGGTCCTATAGGGAGTTCCAGTGGAATCGTCTCAATTTCAAATTGTGGAATATCGGATCCGCATATAAACTGACTATCATCTGCTATTAGCTCTGGTGTAGTAACTTTTGTTAGTGCTGTATAAGGCCCTACAACAGAGCCACATTTTCCCCTTACTTGATATTCATAAGTTGTATTACTTTTTAAGTCAGGTATTACTTTGTCATTTAAAAATGTATTTTCACTGTACCACTCTTTTTTGCCCTCTACACGGTACCTTAGTTCATATTCTGTGTGTATTCCTTGCCCCTCCCATCCAAATTTGATTCGATCAGGGTCTAAGACTTTAGCCTTTATTTCTGTGGGTGCTAAACATTCATCGCCAAATTGAAAAACAAAGACCTCACTGAAACCATTATTTTTGAATAAATCCCTATCACTTATATCAAATGCCCTGATACGAAAAGCATATTTTCTCCCAGGAATGAGCTGAGGTTCGGCTATTCCATAGTTTAAGGAGGTACTAGTTGTAGTTGTTGTGAAAATAGAATTTGAAGCTAGGATGGCGTCATTTGGGTTTCTGCCTTTTGGATATAATTCTACCAATCTAAATTCGTATTCTGTATTAAAAGCGGCATTAGGCGAGGCGGTATGAAGGGGAGTCCAGCTAAATAAGATATTCTGTGGATCCTGAGCCCTTACCTTATCCCCATTAAACGGTAAATTAATCAATGGGGGATCATTCAATACTAGCCAAGCGTTGGCTATTGCGGGATTTGAAACCACAACATTTCTATTAAAATCCAACACTTCAAAGGTGAAGGTGTAAAAGCCTTCAGGTAAAGCGCCTGACCTAATGAATTCTTGTTTGGTAATACCAGAAAAATCTAAATTATCTGGATTAAAATAGTTTCTAATGTCAAAACCTGATAGACTTTCAGGAAATCCTCCTTGAAGAATAATAGGAGGGGGAATATAACTATCTGTAGTCCTTATTGTTATTCCTGCGCCTTCAATAGTCAGTCTTAATTTTGCTTGATATTGAGTTCTATCTAAATCTAAAAGATTTAAAATTAGTTGTATGGAATTTGATTCTGCTGAGGCGTAATCCGATAAGAAAATCGAATAGGGTGGTGTAACTACAGTTGTTGCCTGTACTGGAAATTGCTGGGCTTTTGTAACAATAGGCCCTAGAATTAGTAATAACATGAGCATGGAGTGATAGAGAATCCCCCATGGATTTCCTGCTAAAATCAATTTTGGTCTGATATGATGAGTTAATTGATGATGATATTTTTCCATTTTGCTAGTCATTAGTTGGTTCCAAAACTATAATTATAACCAAATTGAAAGGTGAATTCCCTGAAGCGCATTTCTACACGATTTTCATCTTGGCCAGCAGTAAAACGATTGATGCCAGTTACATTTAAGGAAAACTGGTGCTTTTCTTTGAAGGTGTAGTTTCCTGATAGCCGCAAGTTCGCTACCTTGCTGGTCAAGGCTCCGTTGTTGTAGGAATTATTAAACGAAACCGAAAGATTACTTGATAATTTCCTGTCTAAAAATGTTCTTCTTAGGCCTATTGAGGGGCCAAATATTGAATTGTCATTTAAAGCAGTGTTGGTAATATTTGCATTGAAAGCAAAGTTTAGGCTGAAGGTGGGGCTAAAAGCCCTGCTATAGGATGAGTTGATATTATAGAATTTAGCACCAGTAGGTTGTTCTAGGTTTGCTTGCTCATCAGATGTTTTTTGAAAAGAAACATTGACATTTAAATTTTGCCTTTTTTCTTTGCTATCATTTAAAACGAAATTCGTATTCAAATTAGCATTTTGTGCCACTTGTCTAAAGTTTAAAGTATCTAAATTTTGAAATGGGTTAACTTGATTAATTTGATCAAACTGCGATCTGAAATTAACAACAGTACGGAAATTGGTATAAGAAAAGGTATAAACCATTTTGGGACTATGGGCATAATTAACATTGAGAGCCCCTGATATTCTTCTAAGCGTGTTTAGATCCGCATTATCCAAATTGTTTCTTTGAACCCCTAACCTCCAATTCACCCTTAATTTATTTTTTAAGGTTGCCACAGTATTGGTAAAGGAGATATTTTCAAAATTGTTATTGAAAAAGTAGGAACCTAATGTTCGGTAACCTGGATCTACTTTTTCGTAGGCTATTCCAAATCCAGCTCCCTTTATTTTATACTGGATTGCAGCATTGAAAGCTTGGTAGTAAGAAGAAGAGACCCTAGGTCGGAAAGCAAAACTTAACTGATCATAAATGTTTCCTGATGAGACTTCTTCTGATCTGGTATCTTGTGTAATCGCACTGCTTGCGAACTCTCCTTTAATCACCCATCTCTTGGCCAATACCTTCCCAAACCCAATCCCTATTGTTAAGTTTTCTTCTGGGTTGATATCGTTTACAATAGGTGCATCAGCCAAGGAATTTTCCTCATCTTTGGCTTTGAAAATAGATAGGTTGACGTAGTCTTTAGAGTCACCATATGCAATCTTAAACCCACCCCCCAATCGTTTATAAGCTGGCAAGTTATTTTGAACCGTACTGTCTTCTTCTACTGCCTTCTGAAACCTTCCGAATAGCGCAGTTATTTTTAACTTTTCAATAGGGGTAATGTCTACTCCCCCTCCTAAAAATAAATGTCCATTGAGTGTGTATTTAGAGAATGTTAAACTCCTATAACCTGCATGTAGGGTAATCCACTTATAAGTAGGACTGAGTCCATATTGGTTAAATGGTTGTTGAAATCCACTATTTTGGTTTGAATAGGAAAAAGATAAAGGTACAGACCAGCCATAAAGGCTGATGTTTAAGTTTCCAGCTAAAAAGTAATTGTAAGGATCTCTTCTCTGTTCTATTCCACTGGCGAAATAACCTACTTGATTGACATTGATCCCACCAGAAATACCAATTGCCTTTCCTTTTCCAATATTGGATAAATCCTGACCAAATGCATTGCCAAGCCCTAATAATAAACAACAAAAAATGCTGAATGTAATAAGCGGCTTATTGATATGATATTTAACAGAGATAGTCATTATTTAGTTTTATCTACAAATATGATGAACTCAACTCGTCTGTTTCTACCCCTTGCCTCTTCATTCTCATTCATAAATAAGGGTTCAGTATCTCCTTTTCCAGAGGTTTTTATTTTTTCTTTTGAAAGACCTAAAGAAATCAAGTATTCAGCGACAGCATTTGCTCTTTCTTGAGATAGCTTATAATTAACGATAGGCTTACCTACGTTATCAGTATGGCCAACTATTTCAAGGTTGAAGTTTTCGTTGTTTTGAAATAAGGTATACAATTCTCTAATAAATTGTTTGGCTTCTTCATGAAGGGTAGACTCATTGAATGGGAATTTGAAATCCTTATTCAACTCAAATTGAAAACTGCTAACTTCATTAAATGACTCAATCTTTTCCTTAATTTGGTCGATTTCTGATTTTTGGGTAACAATTTGTTCAGTATCGGCAGGTTTTTTATCAGTCCCTTTTTCAAAATAAAAGTCACGTTGATAGTTTTGACTTTGATCTTGAATAGTAATTACTTTTGGCTTGGGTTTCCATAGTGATTTAGAAAGAGTTATGCCAAACTCAGAACCTCCTTGTATGTACTGAAATTCAGTTTGGTTACTAGTGGGAAAATTATAACTAAAACCAACAGATAAGTTTGGCTGATTGAAAATAAGCCCAATTGCAGCATCTCTATTGAAATCATACCTTGCCAATAACTCTAAATCTCCACTTTTAATAATATCATATGGGTTACTGTTATTGATTAAAAACTTGGTGGAAAGTATGAAATTGTAAATGTTTAGGTTTTGTTCTTTTTGATAAAATAACTGAGGCGTAAATCTTACTCGGTCACTTTCAAATAAAATAAAACCCGTATTAACTAACAGCGAGGTAGGTATTTCACTTTGAGAAGCAAAAAAGGAATCATTTGGTTTATTTAAACTTAATAAACTTACCCCGAAAAAAGCTTTTTGTTCATCTATTCTGTCAGTCAAATACCAAGTTATACCAGCATCCAGCCCCAAATAACCTACGTTTTGTTCAGCAATAGTTTCACCGATTGCCGCATTAGGGTCAAAACGAAACTCTGTTGCTAACCACTGACTACCGCTTGTCAGACTTTCCAAAGAAGTTTTCTTGTTAAAATAAGTTCCTTTTAAACCCAGGCTAATGAATTGATTATTGGCTATTTGTAGGTTATAAGCCAAAGATAATCCAGCAGAAACGGTATTTAGTAAATCAGAACTCCCGGCATCTCTTTCAATAAGTGTAAGCCCAATACCACCGTAACGTCTTCCATTTTTATTGACAATAGGATATTCCCCTGTAAGCAAGTTATTGGCAACGTTTACGCCAGCACCTACTTCTGTTTCCTGATGTAAAAAACCAATAGAAGCCCTATTGTCTATGCCTACAAATGAAGGATTGTAATTAATAGGGGCAAATGGATATAAAGTATAAACATATTCTTGCGCATTTCCTATGAATGGAAATACTAGAAGTATAATTATGTAGCAGTATGTTGATTTTATGATTTTCATCTGATTAATTTTATGATCCCACTGGTATTTCCATTATAAGTGACTTGCGATCCATCAAAGTACCTTCCTGAAATAGTCCATAAATAAGATTCGTTTTTGAGCTGGTTACCATTGCTTGTTCCATCCCAGCCTTCTGTGAGTATTTGATCAACCTCAGTGGACCTAAATAATTCATTTCCTTGTGTATCAAAAACCACTAGAGTTAATTCCATAATACCCGAACCGTAGACTAAAAATGAATCATTATTGCCATCTCCGTTGGGAGTAAATAGGGAAGGGATAAACAGTTTATTCTGTACCAAAACATTCACTTCACCAATTGAAAGACATCCGTTTACGTCTACAACTTCCACAGTGTAATTTGTAGTGATTAATGGTGAAGCTGATGGAGTACTGATCAGCGGGTCATCCAGAGATTCAACCGGTGTCCATGAGTAAGTGACCCCACCGCTGGCAGACAATTCAACAGAACCTCCTGACCCAATACTCTGCTGAGGGCTTACCTCAATTTCTGGTAGATTATTTACAATCACCAAGATGGAATCTTCTTCAATAATACACCTGCCAGAACTAACCATCACTTTGTATAGTGTATTGGTGGTTGGGGTTACGGTAGGGTTAGGAATATTCGCATTGTTGATATCCCTTGTAGGACTCCATTGATAAGTGATTGGGAATCGACTACCTGTTGCAGTAGGATCTCCTCCAATTTCAATTTCACTTCCTATGCATATTTCAGTTTCAGGATCACCCGCATTGACTATTATTTCTGCATTTACTTCCACATATATTGAGTCAATATTTTGGCAATTGTTATTGTCTGTTAAGGTAAGGAAATAAGTAGTAGGTACTTCAGGTGAAGCTATTGGATTCGCTATATTATTAGCAGAAAGTGAAGTGGCAGGAGACCAGTTAAAGTTAAGTAGTGACTCATTGGGATAGCTGCCACCTATGGCCAGCTCTTCACCAAAGCATAACAAGGTATCTCTCACAATATTTGGAATTGGTAAAGGATTCACCTGCACTTCTAGGGAATCAATATTTATACAACCATTGTTATCGGTTATTTCTGCAAAATACTCTTCAGTATTAGTAGCTAACTGTTGATAAGCTAAACCACCAGTTTGAAGCTCTTCAATAGAATTTGACCAGCTAATTGATCTCAATTGTTCAAATTCTATGGATAATCTAATACTATCAGCTGCACATACTTGCGGATTTCCATCAATTTCAAAAACAGGCAAGGGGTTTACCCTAACTGCTAGTGAGTCATTGAATACACAATTATTGCCATCTATTGCCTGAACAAATATAGAATCTGAAGAAACTGCTATTGATTCAAATATACTTTCTGTATTGATGACATCTCCTAACTGATTTACCCAAGTATATGATGGACCATTTAAATTTGAATTAATAGTAATGGGATCATCGAAACATAGCGTTAAATCTTCCCCCAGATCGAAAACAGGTAATTCTAATGAAGATATGGTAACGGTATCAAAATTCACACACCTATTTTGATCAAATACTTGTGCATATAGGGTTAAATCTTCTTCTACTAAATAGCCAAATGCGGATGAATCTGCCTGCAATAATTGATTGCCAAAAGTAAACCAATTGATCTCGTCGAAGGTCTCAGGTAAACTTAATCTAGCCGTATCCGCAAAACAAACACCTCTGTCATCACCCAATGAAAAGACGGGTAAATCATTTCTTTGAATAGCAATGGTATCATAGTTTACACAACCAGAAGTATTGAAAACTTCTGCAATAATGGTATCAGTTCTTAAAACCTGGTAATCAAAAAAGAAACTATTTGCCAGCAATGGAACATTGTTGCCTTTGGAAAACCAATTAACTGAATCAAATTCTAGACTTGTTAAAAGCAGAATGTTTTCATTGAAACAAATGGCAGTGTCATTCCCTAGGTTGAATACAGGCAGGGCTATTTGATCAATAATAATTGTATCATAATTCACACATCCAGCTATATTGAATACCTCAGCAACAATTGTATCCAATTGTGTAACTTGATAGTCAAATGTTTGATTGTCTAAGAGTAGTTCACCAAATTGAGTAGAGAACCAGTTAACAGAATCAATATTGGGCACCTGTAGGTTGGTAACATCCAATACAATGTTTTCATTAAAACAAATGGCTGTATCTCTTCCAAGTGTAAAATCAGGTAAAGGAATTTGATTAATAATAATGGAATCATAATTCACACAACCATTGGTATTAGATACTTCTGCAACCAGCGTATCTAGTTGTGTTACTGTATAGTCAAATACTTGATTGTCTAGTAATAACTCTCCAAACTGAGTAGAAAACCAATTGACCGAATCAATATTAGGTACTTGACTATCATCTACCACTAGCGTGATTGACTCATTAAAGCAGATCAGCGTATCATTTCCAATAAAGAACTCAGGTAAAGGCAGTTGATCAATAATAATGGAATCATAATTTACGCAGCCACTTGTATTGAAAACTTCCGCAACCAGCGTATCTAGCTGTGTTACGGTATAGTCGAATACTTGATTGTCCAATAACAATTCACCAAACTGAGTAGAAAACCAATTGACCGAATCAATGTTGGGTACTTGTGTATCGTCAACTGTTAAAGTAATGACTTCGTTAAAACAAACTAATGTATCATTTCCAAGCGTGAAATTAGGTAAAGGGATTTGATTGATAATGATTGAATCATAATTTACACAACCACTAGTATTAAAGACTTCTGCAACCAGCGTATCTAGCTGAGTGACTGTGTAATCAAATACCTGATTGTCCAATAGTAATTCACCAAACTGAGTAGAAAACCAATTGACCGAATCAATATTAGGCACTTGAGTATTGTCAACTGTTAAAGTGATGATCTCATTGAAACAAACTAATGTGTCATTTCCTAAGGTGAAATTAGGTAGTGGGATTTGATTAATAATGATAGAATCATAATTTACACAACCACTTGTATTGAAGACTTCTGCAACCAGCGTATCTAGCTGAGTGACTGTGTAATCAAATACCTGATTGTCCAATAGTAATTCACCAAACTGAGTAGAAAACCAATTGACTGAATCAATATTAGGTACTTGTGTGTTGTCAACTGTTAAAGTGATGATTTCATTGAAGCAGACTAATGTGTCATTTCCTAAGGTAAAATCAGGTAATGGGATTTGGTTAATAATGATAGAATCATAGTTTACGCAGCCACTTGTATTAAAGACTTCCGCAACCAGCGTATCTAGCTGAGTGACTGTGTAATCAAACACCTGATTGTCTAATAGTAATTCTCCAAACTGAGTAGAAAACCAATTGACTGAATCAATGTTTGGTACTTGTGTGTTGTCAACTGTTAAAGTGATGATTTCACTGAAACAAACTAAGGTGTCATTACCCAATGTAAAATCAGGCAGAGGGATTTGATCAATAATGATCGAATCATAATTGACACATCCTGAAGTATTGAAAACTTCTGCTACGATGGTATCTAATTGTGTGACAGAATAATCGAATACCTGATTATCTAGTAAAAGCTCTCC
>CALGOB010000017.1 GCA_937958005.1 uncultured Cyclobacteriaceae bacterium | reverse complement strand
GCCGCGATGGCGTACCATGTTGTTTTTGACCGCCAAGCGGCCTTGTAGATTTTTTTGGTTCCGTTTTTTCAGGGGTCCGCCCCCGCGGCATGGAAAAAATGAATCGGACTGCCGACGCAGAAAGCCCCTAATTTTAGGAATGCCCAATTCTAGAGGGCCGCCGTGGAACGGTGTTTTTCAGGATCAGAAAAAAACCCTCTTTATTTGATCTATAAGTGTCTTTTTGTTCATTTTCAGATTTAATTGGATGCCAGTAATATTTTATCATGAAAAATAAATTTAGTTGTATGACAGTAATATAAAATAATAAAGGAATTTTAAATGATTACTGATAAATGCCCTTAATCCCGTATTATGCATTAGAAAATCTATTTCAATTATAAGTCTCTTCATTACAACTACTTAGTGCATTAAATCACCATAGCCATGCTTTGTTTCTCTAACATAAATGTCTTTAATCCCTAAGGAGTATTAATTCCTCCTGGTCTGGCACCATGACTCCTCCGCGAGCACTGAAGCTTCTTTGCGGAGGCAATGGGTAGGGGGTGGTTCATTTTTAAGTTTTATAATCTCATAACGATTTCTAATGTATCATTCGGGTTAAAATGAAGACAGCCATGCGGTAAAGCATAGCTGTTTCATAAAATTGGTCTCACGACCTAACACTACTACTATATTCTATATGGCAACTATACCCTGCGTATTTGTATCAGGTAAGTTGTTAGATTCTTGGCCAACTTTTTCAAGAGTTGTTCCATTGATTCTATAGATTCCGATGGTTCCATCTAAACCAAATAATTGATATAAGAAATTTCCATCATCAGTAATCCATAAATCAATCCAACCTTCAGTATTGGCAAACGCGGTTGGGCCATCAGGTGCACCACCTGTACCATTTCCTAAAGCTGCAGTCTCATTAAGTAAAGCAACTTCACCGGTGCCACTGTCAAAGCTATAAGAGGCTATACCAGCTTCAATTGCGTTTGAAACAAAGAAAGTATTACCATCATTTGTAAAATCTAACCAGCAAGCTGTTCTTCCAGACTCCATGGCTCTATCTCCAGATGCAACATCTAAACTAATGGCTGTTAATGAACCATCGCTTTGAATTTGCCAAGTAGAAACTGAACCAGATTGTAACCCAGGGAATACAGGAGGAGTTCCATCTGCTCTAAATTCTCTTGCTTCTGTCACCACTACATAGTTGTCACCTACTATTTGAAAACCAATAGCAGAAGGTAAGTTTCTGTCTTCAGTATTTCCTCTAAGCGTTGAAGTGGCTGTACCAGTAGGGGTTGCATTTAATGTACCATCTGCATTTACTCTGTAAACTACTACTTCATCTTGACTTCCACTTCCCAATGCAACTGCACCAGCGTTGATAGAAGTAGTTACTAACCAGTTTCCATCAGGAGAGAACTGTACCGCAGAAGGTCTTTGATTTAAGTCAATAGTAGATCCTTCAATAGGTTGTAAGGTACCATCTGCTAATAACCAATAACCAGTTAGTGTACCTTGATGTTCTGGTTCACCTAATTCTAAAAATTCTGCTCTAGTGATATCAGAAACATAAACAAGACTATTGATATCAGCATTAGCTTCCATATCAAAAGTAGCAATACTGTTAGGGCCTATAGCTCCAGTGGATTCAATACTTCTTACAGATAATGAGAAGTCATCATTGATAGCAAAAGAAGTGATGTTATTAGTTCCTGCATTTGCTGCTAAAAGGAAATTGTTATTTTCTGTTTTAGTTAATGCATAAGCAGAAATCAATGGATCTAGTCCTTCTCCACCATCAAAGTCACCACCACGGCCACCAGTTCTAAATGGACTGATTGGTGTTAGGTTACCATCTGCTGTTCTGCCATAGGCTACGATCGTATTAGGCCCTTGTACAAAGCTTCCAGCTTCTTGTCCTTCTCCATTGGTCATGGCATAAACAGCACCTACAAATGTAGGGGCTGCCGGAGGAGCAACCATATCTATATTGATAACTGCAGTAGATTCAACACTTACTCCTTCGTTATCAGTTGCTGTAAAAGTAACAAAACCAGCTCCTGGTGTATCCCCAGCTACAAAACTAACTACAGAAGTACCAGTTGTCTCACCTGCCGCTAATGTGGAAGAGACTGTGGCAGTTCCTCCATTAGGTGTCACACTGTTGCTTGCATAACCTGATGGAGTTGATACTGTAAAGGAAATTTCTACCGTTTCACCAGAAGTTACATTAGTGATTGCATTTGAAACCGGGGTTATTGTAGGAAGATCAGCTACAGTTAACCCGTTGTCTGCTGCATCTCCGTCATCATCTCCGCATCCAGATAAGGTTGCTATTGAGATTAAACCTAATATAGCCAGGCTAGCTTTAGATTTTCTAGAAAAAAAACTTAGTTTAGAACTAAATCTTTTAAAAGTATTATTGTAGGTCATAAATTTGTATAAGAAATTAAATTAATACTCAATGGGTCAGTCGTAAACCCACCTCGATTCTTTCAGAGGAACGCGCACCTAATCAGAGAAGTTATCGCAGGAGTTTAAACAATGTATCACTTAATTATCACGGTGGATTGATTCGTTATTAAATATTTTGAATATGGAACTTAAGTAATTGATTATTAATTTTTTATGTTTTTTAGGATAGTATTTTAGACTTAAAAAATAAATTTTCCCCTTAGTTTTTAGATAGTTGTTCTTGAATGGATCTTATTCAAAATGTCTGCTGGCTGATAGTTTTTAGTTGATACTGTATCCCTAATAATGTTAAGCACTCGTAACACTGAATTTCATACAATTAATAGGTTTAGTGTTTAATTATTTCTCGAAATTTTATCAAATGATTAAACAAAATGATACTTGAGTGTAATCAGTAATTGACTAATTATTAGTAGGTTGAAATTGATTATTTACTGAAATTAAAAGGGGAGTAGTTTTAGGCTTGATAACGATATGTTATCGGTGTTGTAATGTCCTTTTTGTTTTTGTTTGTCTTTTAGTTTAACATAAATCAATTTTGGTGACTTTAAATTAATTCAAGGTTTAAATAACATTAAAATTAAGGTAATAGGTAAAGGTTAACTATGTGGTGAAATAAAATCTTAAGATACTACATACTTTAATTTAAATGAAAAACTTATTGAAATCGAGCTTGAGCTTAGCGATAATTGCCATGATGGTATTTATCGTATCTTGTAATGACGATGAAGGTTCTGATAGGCCAAATTTGACTATCAGTGGCCAAAGTGATGTACAGGGCTTTAGAAATACGACGGTTAGCGTTCCGATCAGTATTTCTTCTTCTGTAAATAATCCTGTACTCACTGTTAATGACACAACGGAAATACCTGTTACTGATGGTGCGGCATCATATTCATTTGATATTCCTTCAGATGATCCAGTGGGTACTACTTATGACTTGGTCTTCCAATTATCAGGTGATGGACAAATCAGAGAATTCACAACTGTAGTGGAATTAGTAGCAGGACCAGGAATTGACGAATCTGGACTTGGTGATTTGGTAACTACATTTGGTGCATTTTCTAGTATTCAGGTTACTTCATTGCTAAGTACTACAGATATACTAGATACCTATACTTCTGTAGGTGGTTTCCAACTTGCAGGATCTGCTGATGGTGCGGGTATGGTGGTTAACCCAGAAACAGGTAATTTTGAATTATTGGTCAACATGGAAGATCACTATTCAGTTGCTAGGATTACTTTAGATAGTGATCTTAGGCCTTTAAAAGGGGATTACTTGTTGAACTCAGGTGTTTCTGATTTTGCTAGACAGTGCTCAGGTACTATGTGGGAGTCTGCTATCCATGGTGGAGCTACTGACTTCTTTATTTCTTCTTCAGAAAGTTTTAATTTTGTTTCAAAGGGTATTGACCCATTTGTAGAAGTGCCAGATCCAACTGCTGCTAATAATTTAGATGCTTTAGGCCAATTCTCTTGGGAAAATAATGTGCCCCTACCTCAAGGAGCTTATGCTGGAAGAACTGTAATCATTGGAGGAGATGATGATTCTAGCGGTTCTTTAGGGCAAATAGCAATGTACTATAGTGAAAATGGGGATGCTGATTTAACAGGTGGCGGTGTATATGTTTTAAGGCAGGCTAACGCTACTGAAATTATGACTGAGGCTGATTTGACTTTTGGAACAGCAATTGATGTAGAATTTGTGGAAATTCCTAATGGCGCTTCTCTATCTAAAGATGAAATGGAAGATGCTTCTGTAGCGGCATTGGCATTCCAATTTATGAGGGTAGAAGATGTTGATTATGGTAAAGGAAGTGATGCAGAAGCAAGAAATGTATATGTAGCTGTTACTGGTAGAGGCCCAGGCAGAGGTACATTTAATGACTGGGGAACTGGTTACAAATTGGAATTAGATGAAGATTCTCCATTAACTGGTAGGTTGACTCAGATTGTAAGTGGAAATACTACAGGTATTAATAATGGTGATGGTAACATTGACTTATTACAAAGCCCTGATAATTTAGTAGTGACTGAGAATTTTATTTACTGGCAAGAAGATCCTAATAGCTTTGATAGAGGACATCAAGCTTATATCTGGCAGACTAATCTAAATGGTGAAAATCCAACCCCAGTTCTTGAATTGGATTTAAATCAAGATTTAAATAGAGACAATGATGCATTTTCTGGTGAATTTGGAGCTATGTTTGATATTTCTGATAAAGTAGGTGAGCCAAGTACATTCATACTTTGTTTACAACCTCATTATTGGGAAGATGAAGCTTTCCAAAGCTTAGACGGTCATGATCAAACTGCCAATACAGAATGTACGGGATTTTGTAGAGAAGATGATCAAGGTTCACAGATTGTGATATTAAGAGGGCTTCCAAGATAATATCTGTTTAAGGCTTTTTATTATGGTTCCCATTATTTTGTGGGGACCATTTTCTTTTTTTAATAATATATTATGAGGTTGATTTCAAAGATACTATTAGGTTTTTCATTAGCTCTTTTAATTACCAGTTGTAAAAAAGTACCTAAGGTTACTGTACATTTTAATAAGGTACAGACTTACGTTTCGGAAGCAATGAATGAAGCTTATCAGTTGACAGATTCTCTAAAATCCCTAGTAAACAAACCCGATCTACTTCAAAAAACTTTTTTACAAGCAAGACTTGCCTATAAAAAGGCAGAGCCATTTGCTACTGTATATAACTCAGATGCTGCCCATTCGGTAAATGGTCCTCCGCTTCCTGTTTTTAGAGAAGACAATGGAAAAGTACTACCATCGATAGGTTTTCAAGCGATTGGTGAAATGGTATATGATCCTGTTATTGATTCATTTAATTTGGTGACTAAGATTGACATCACCTTGGGATATCTCGAACTTTTGTTAAAATCATCCCAAAAAACTGAAATTACCCCAAGGAGGTATTTTCTTCCAATGCATCAACAACTTTTAAGGATTTTCACCTTAGGACTTACAGGTTTTGATACACCTACTAGTTTAGCAGGAATTAATGAATCGGCTAGAGCACTAGAGAATTTTAAAGAGCTATATCTATTGGCAATTGGTGATACAATTCAATCTATCGACAGGAAGTTACATGAACAATTACTGGTTTCGATAGATCAATCTGTGGAATACATTGATCGTCAGTTAGATTTTGATGCTTTCGATAGGTACACATTTGCTAGAAAATATTTGAACCCAATTACCTCATTATGGGTTCAGGCGAGAAAAATAAGTGGGTTATGGGAAGATCCAAAAATTTATGCCTTAAACCTAGATGCTCCTACCTTTTTTGAATCTAATTCTTTTAATATAAGGTTCTTTAGGACTAGTTATAATGCTGATCCGTCTGAAAGTCAAATAGCACTGGGTAAGCGACTCTTTTTTGATAAAGACTTAAGTGAAGGTGGTAAACTAGCTTGTAGTACATGCCATGACCCTGCCAAATCATATCAAGATGGCTTAACCAAAGGACAAGATAAAGACGGAAATCAATTAGGTCGAAATACACCTACTATTATAAATTCAGTCTATCAAAAGAAGTTTTTCTGGGATGGTAGGTCTGATAACTTGGAACAACAGATTAATGCAGTATTCAACAATGACAAAGAATTTAACCTAGCGGGACATGAAATCTCTGCTATTATTTTAGATTCTGAAGATTACCAAAAATCATTTTCTGATGCTTACCCAGATCAGAAAATCAACAAGAATAAAATTATTAGAGCATTGGCTTCCTATGTAAGCACTCTGACGGCTATGAATAGCAAATTTGATAAAAATATGCGAGGTGAATTGGATAATTTCACCAAGGAAGAGATTAAAGGAATGAATTTATTTATGGGCAAGGCTCTTTGTGCAACTTGTCATTTTATTCCATTAACCAACGGAACAGTTCCGCCCTTATTTAAAGAAACAGAGAAAGAGATCTTAGGAACACCTAAATCAGCTGATAATAAAGAATTGGATGAAGATTTAGGTTTTTACTGGGTTTATGAACAAGAGATTCATAAATACATGTTCAAAACACCAACTATCAGAAATATTTCTTCTACAGGCCCATATATGCATAATGGCATTTATGAAACATTAGAAGAAGTAATGGACTTTTATAATAAGGGGGGAGGAGCTGGACTTGGTTTCGATCTTGAATACCAAACACTACCATTTGATTCCCTTGGATTAGCTGATGATGAGCAGGCTGCCATTATTTCCTTTATGAAAACCTTTACAGATCAAAATTATTGATTAATGAATCATAGTCTAGTCCATAGAGCTAAACGTTTTTCGATTGTGATTTATGTATTAACATCTCTTGGTTTAATGACCGAACTGTTATTGGAAAGCCACTATGAAGAGTTTTGGCAGGTTTTGCCATTGGTAGTTATTTCTTTGGGTTTGATGATTTTGCTAGCATACCAATATTGGACAATTTCTATACTTAAGATAAGTAATAAAATAATGGTGATTTTACTGATCCTTACCGGATGTGTAGGGGTGTTTTTTCATCTGAAGAATAATTGGGGATTTGAATTGGAGATATACCCTCACCTAAAAGGATGGGAGTTATTTAGAAAAACTTTAACAGGGGCTATTCCAGTACTCGCGCCAGGAGCCTTAGTTATTCTTGGTTTACTTGGCCAACTAATTTTACTATTTGAAAGAATTAAACAATCATATTATGAATAAATTTTTGTGCATATTGATGTTATTAACAACAATTGTTTTTAGTGCTTGCGAGCAAAAGAAAGCTAAGAAAATTATAACTAAAGAAACTGCTCAGCCAGTTTCTGTTGCTGAGATTAAAGTAATAGTTGAGGTAATTAATCCAAATTTGGCAAAAGAGGATGATATTTTATCTGCTACAAATGCCAGTCTTACAAAACTCATTATTGAACAACGCCCATTTTTGAGTGCAGCTAAATTTATAAGCCTATTACAAGCAAATCTTTCTAATGAAGAAATGGAAGCAGTTTTAGAGAAGATTTTTTTACCGATTAACTTAAACACAGCTTTAGAAAAAGAGTTTTTAGCTGTTCCTGGTGTAGGCGATAAAATGGCTCATGAATTTGATGAGTATAGACCATATGCGACTATTTCACAATTTAGAAGAGAAATTGGAAAATATGTAAGTAAAGAACAGGTAAGCCTTTATGAGCAATATGTTTTTGTCCCTGTTAATTTAAATAATGCTTCTAAAGAAGAAATACTTGCCATACCTGGTGTTGGCAATAAGATGTTGCATGAATTTGAAGAATATAGGCCTTATAAAAGCATGGATCAGTTTAAAAGAGAAATTGGGAAGTATGTAAGTGATGATGAATTAGCTAGACTGGAGAGATATGTGACACTGTGATTTTATCAATAAATTAATGAACAACTTTATTAAACTTATTTCTTTAATCCTTTTTCTTGTGACCATTGAGTCTTGCAAGGTTGATAAAAGCGTAGAAGAGTTGCCTATTTTAATTATAAAGGATCAAGAAGCCAGTATTTTAGAAAGACCATATAACGGTGAATTTGTGTTGAGTTTAACATTTGAAACCAATCAAGAAAATTTAACATTTCAGGTTATTGACCAATCTGTTCCAAGTGCTTTTGAAATAGATAGTGCTGGAAATATTAAGGTTAACAAACCCAGTGTTTTTAAGTTTGCAGAAAACCCTATAATTACGGCACAAATAGGTGTTCAAAATGACATTATTTCAGATACAGCCTTTATTTCTGTTAGTTTAACCATGCGAGAACCTATTATTTTCAATGGGCCTAGAGTGGTTTTTAGGAAAGCTCAAAATGCCGATTATGAACAGGCAGAAAATCAAGATAGAATTACAGACAGGGTTTGGATTACTAGAGGTTTTTTGGAAGGAATATTCAACCCTAAAATAGAAATTGATTTTACCAGATCCGTTTCTCCTGCTGATACAGAATGGGCAGAAGGGACTACCGACAAAATACCTGAATTATCATTTCAAAACTGGAATGCTGCTATAAATCGATTTCCTAAGGGGGCAATAGGTAAAAATTACGTCTTGCATTTGATTTCTGAAAACATTTACATAGATATTAAACTACTTACATGGAGTGATGGTAGAGATGATGGGGGTGGGGGTGGCTTTAGTTACGAAAGATCTACTAGATTAGAATAGCCTTTTAACCCGAATGATGCGTTAGACTTTTAAGAGAAAATCATAAATGGCTGTTAGATAGCTGCCTAAATTCTGATTTGCAATGCAGACATAGTCTCCATTATGGTGAGTAGGAAATTAGGATTTAAGTGGCTAGATGACTGTTATTATGGTTTACATCAAATTTCTATTGCATCATTCGGGTTTAAATAAACAGTAAATGTGATACGAATGCCTGTTGGAAGGAGATGTGTAAAGTGGATCTAGGGATAAACCTAAAGTAGAATATTGTGCCATTTTTCTTGGCAAGGTCTTCTACAAGAAACCTTGTGTTTTTAAGTCCTAACAATAATGGTTGTTCAACTCAGGTTATGTGTGAGGAATTTGATGCAGACCATAACTAACAGTTTTTCCCAAAAATAGCCTATTTGTTTATCAAACTTGATTATGTGGAGCCTCCTAGTGATAAACCTTTAGTAGAATATTGTGCCATAGTCTTATAAGCAGTATGTAAAATGCGCAGCACAATAGTGACCAGTAAATAACGCCTTATGAAATAATCATCCATAATGATTTGGCAATTTAAGGCAGAAGAAATTAAAATTAAATAAATGGAGAGAACCTTTAAATGACAATATGCAAAAAAAACTTTAAAAATCGGTCTATTTAATCCCTAAGGGATATTAATTCCCCGACTCTTGAGTCGATCATTAAATTATTGCCCATAGATACCCCGTACCCTTGGGTCGGGGTTGGTTCATTAGTGTGATTTAATTAAAAGAGATGAAATGGGTTAAAACCTTCTGGCAGAAATAGTTTTAATTTCACCAGAAGGAGGGTACCTTTTACATTCAATTTGCTCGATCAAATTAAGGGGTAACCGTATTTTAATAACTTTAGTCGGATAGTACTCTAGAAACTAAATTTACAATTCAAAAAAATTAAGGACTTGAATTATAGCATTATCAATATTCTAGTAGCGATAATGAGGTGTTATTTTTTGCTAATGTTTGGTTATAAATAAACTTAATAATAAACAATAATACATTCCTTATATCTTTATAAAATTAATAATCCAATGATAATACTTTTAAACTAATATTGTAAGGCAATTTCACTCTATTACAATACTTTTAGCATTCCTTGAATACTGCAAGACAATTCATTTTACATTTTTTTAAAATTATTTATAATTCCTTGATTAATAAAATGATATGTTTTACTCACTTAGTTAGAGTCTGTCTATAATATACCTTTCGCCTGAGGTTGTGTCCCCACAAACTCCTTCTAAATGATGGATAAACGATAGTGAGGACACAATCGTGGGCTAGAATTTGACTTTATAGACAAACTCTAATTAGATCATAGAACTTTGCTAATTTCATGTTTACCTTTAAGAATAACACGCTTTCATTAAACGAAGATTAAAGCCCTTTAAAAAAAATGGTTTGGGAATAGGTTTCATTCTTACGATATTATCACCTTATACATAAAATAAATGATTTGTTAGGTATGATACCTTTTGTGTCTTTTGCACAACGTGAGCCTACATAGAAATTAACCTTACTTATGAGAAAACTAGTCTTTTTGTTATTACTATTTGCTATTGGTTGCAGTAAACTTAAAAATAATTCAGAAAATGAACTTTCTAGGCTACAAGCGCAAGCTAAAAAAGTAACAATCATTAGAGATAATTACGGAGTAGCCCATGTATATGGTAAAACCGATGCAGATACTGTCTTTGGTTTATTATACGCACAATGTGAAGATGATTTTAAAAGAGTGGAGAGAAATTATATCTGGGCTACTGGTCGTTTAGCAGAAGTAGAAGGTGAAGAAGCTATTTACAGTGATTTACGGGCCAAACTTTTTATGACAGAGGAAGAGGCAAAGTCTAATTATGAAAAAAGCCCAGACTGGTTAAAGAAGCTTTGTGATGCCTTTGCAGATGGGGTCAATTACTATTTAGCAACCCATCCGGAGGTAAAACCTGCATTATTGACCAAATTTGAACCTTGGATGCCAATGTATTTTAGTGAAGGGTCTATTGGAGGAGATATTGAAAGAATTTCTACCAAAAGGATCAAAGCTTTCTATGAAGAGAAAAAATCACTAGCTCTAAATGAGTACGGAAATGGATTGGCTATGGATGGCGTTTTTGATGAGCCAAAAGGGAGTAATGGTTTTGCTATTTCAGGAAAACTAACCGAATCTGGCAATGCAATGTTAATGATTAACCCACATACCTCATTTTATTTTAGAGGAGAATACCATGCAGTAAGTGAAGAGGGTTTAAACGCCTATGGAGCTATCACATGGGGTCAGTTTTTCATATATCAAGGATTCAATGAGAAAACAGGCTGGATGCACACATCAACCTATACAGATGTAATTGATGAATTTAAAGAAACTATCAAAGAAGTGGATGGGAATTTGATGTATCAATATGGCGAAGAGTTGAAAGCAGTAGAAACCGCTGAAATTACCTTAAAATATAAAACTTCAGGAGGGATAAAATCCGTTACCTTCCCTACCTATAGAACTCATCATGGTCCTATTACGCATATGATAGATGACCAATGGGTAGCTACAGCTATGATGTGGAAACCTGTAGATGCTCTACAGCAATCCTATACAAGGACTAAACTAAATGGGCATGATGAATTTAGAGAAATGATGAATATTCGGACTAACTCATCCAACAATACGGTTTATGCGGATGCTGGGGGTAATATTGCTTATTATCATGGTAATTTTATTCCTAAAAGAGATGTGCAGTTTGACTATTCTAAGCCAGTAGATGGTAGTAACCCTGCTACAGATTGGAATGGCTTGCACCCTGTGGACGATGCAATCAAATTGCTTAACCCAGAAAATGGATGGATTCAAAACTGTAATTCTACCCCGTTTACTGCAGCTGATGTTTATAGTCCTAAAAAGGAGGATTACCCATATTATATGTCTACTATTTCTGAAAATTTTAGAGCTGTACATGCTATCAAATTATTGAAAGAGAGAAGTGGTTACACTTTAGACAAATTAATAGAACTTGGATACGATCCGTATTTACCAGCGTTTGAAAGAGTGATCCCAGGATTGATCAAAGCTTATGATCAATCAAAAAATAAGAATGTTTCTATTAAGGAAGCTATAGAAGTACTTCGAAAGTGGGATTTGAAAACTAGCAAAGAATCTGTAGGCATGACACTGGCACATTTTTATGGAATGCATTTAATAAGAAATGTGAAACAGCCAGAAGGCCTTAAAGGGATGAATCGGTTTAATTATTATGGGATTGGCTTAAAACCTGCCGCTCGTCTCGAAGCTTTTACCACAGTAATTGAGAAATTGACTAGTGATTTTGGTACATGGAATAAACCATGGGGCGAAGTGAATAGATTCCAAAGAGTGAATGGTAAAATAGACATGAAGTTTGATGATACCAAAGAAAGCATCGCGGTCGGTTTAGCAACTGGCAGATGGGGGGCTTTAGCTGCTTATGGAATGAGAGGAACACATGATGTGAAAAAAACTTATGGAAGTAGAGGTAATAGTTTTGTTGCTGTGGTTGAATTTGGCGATAAATTAAAAGCAAAAAGCATTTTGGCTGGTGGGCAAAGTGGTGACCCTAGTTCACCACATTTTTATGATCAAGCACAAATGTACGCTGATGGCTTATTTAAAGATGTTTTGTTTTATAAAGAAGATATAGAAAAGAATGCTGAAAAGACTTATTACCCTGGTGAAGGATTGTAAAGTTAGATACATGGTTTTTTGAAGATAACGAACCAACCCTGACCCAGTGCCTCTGCTGAGAAAGTTACAATGCTCGCAGAGGGGACGGGGTATCCATGGGCAATAATTTATCCTCCTTCGCACAAAACTTCGGCGGGCGCGAAGTAAGGTTTAATCCCTAAGGGATATTAATTCCCCGACTCTTGAGTCGATAAAAAAGCTTTTGGCCGATAGAGATACCCCGTACCCTTGGGTCGGGGTTGGTTCATTTTCCTGATTCTTCCACGAGAGCCGAAGCTACTCAGCGGATGCTCTGAAACTGGGGTTCAGGGCTTGCCCTGAGGTTAATACCTTTTATTGATTGACTCAGCAGCACCTCCACAGAGAAAGTTATAGTACTCGCGGAAGAGTAGTTGGATGCCTGACTAAGGAAACTAACCCCTAAGGGATTAAAGATCATCAACTAGTATGATCCTGCATACAATCGACTATTTAGAATTTGTTTGTGATGTACCTCACACGTATGGGTTTGTGTCCTCATAAACTTATTCTATGTAATGAAAAAATGACTGAGTGAACACTGTCATGAGGAAAAAACTTATAAATAGGCTCTATTTACTATTACTAGCACGATAATTCCTTCTATTTTAAGGTTTTAATTTGCCATAAATGAAAGTTGTCAAAATATGATTCCATTTATATTCTTCATAAGACCTTAATCGATCCCGCACTCAATTTATTACCTAAATGAGTTACCTTCATCGAAAAAACGAGAAAAGAATTAGGTTTCTTTCTATATTATGGGTCTGTTCAAAAAGATTTAATCATTATTTGCTTGTAGTAGAATGTATAGATAAAGAAATAAAAGATAATGAGTGAGCTTCTGATGGACATTTTTTTGATAAACTACCAAGCGAATGAACCAACCCCGACCCAAGGGTACGGGGTATCTATGGGCAATAATTTAATGATCGACTCAAGAGTCGGGGAATTAATATCCCTTAGGGATTAATTTGGGTTAAAGATAGTTTGAGAGATTAGTTATATAGACTGTAAACTTGATAAAGTGAGTGGAAATTTAAATGAATAAGATTCTTAATAAATTCAATGACTTAAAAATTGGCCTTAAACTTAATATAATCTTGAGTTTTGCGATGTCAATCATCCTTGTCTCAATTGGTTTGACAATCATCAATTTCCAAAAGCAAAATGTTGAAAATAATACAGATTTAAGGATGAGTGAACAAGCAAGAGACCTTAAACTAATTATTGAATCGGAGTGGGAACTGAATAAAAGAATTACTTCATTAGGTTTGAAATCAGCAGAAGATAATTTGTTATCACATGGAAAGATCACAATTAATCCGCTTAAGCAGTTTTCATATTCTGTCTATGACTCCATGGAACAAAAGGAAATACTTTTTAAAGTGGCAAGCTGGAAGTTACAAAAAAAATACCTACAAGATGCCACTAATTTGCTGAATGAAATATCAAAAGAAACTAAAGGCAAAGTTTCAATTTATCAGAGAGTTGATAAAGGACTCATCAAAATTTCTGTAGATAATAATATTCCTAAGCAAAGCGAATTCATTAGTGAAAACTCAACAATAGGTAAAACTCTTTTCTCAGGTCAAACTTACTTAGGTAAAAATCATTTAGGTAATAACTGGAAACTATCAAGCTTTAAACCAATAAGGATTAATAACGAGATAGTAGGGGCTATCGGATTTGAATTAAAGGATAATCTTCAGTTACGGTTAAAGAAAGTTTTTAGAGAGAAAAAATACTTTGAATCAGGCTATCCCTATTTAGTAGAGAAAGGAGGAAAGGCCATTATACACCCATCTATTGAAGGGAAGTATATGAACAATTTTCCAGTATTTAAGAGCATGTTGGCCTCCGGAAAAAATAGAGGTAAAATTAGGTACATTTCGGAAACTCAAGGTGGAATCGTTAAGTTTCAGTATTTTGAATATGTAGAAGTCATAAATGCCTATATAGGAGTTACTATAGCAGAGGGAAAACTTCTTTCCGTAATTGACCAAATTAGATGGACTATAGCTGTCATAATCTTGGTAGGGATCTTACTATTTATTTTTATCAATAGCCTTGTGATCAAATCATTTACCAAACCGATTAAACAGGCAGTAAAGTTTGCAACTACTATTTCTACTGGAAATTTGAATCAAACATTAACAATCGATCGGAAAGATGAGATTGGTCAGCTTGTAAGGGCACTTAATCTAATGGTTAGTAATTTAAAGAATATAGTAGCTGGGATTATGGATGGCGCAGGAAATATATCCATTACAGGAAAGCAGATGAGTGAAACCTCCAATTCACTTTCCCAAGGGGCACATGAACAAGCGAATTCAGTTAAGGGAATTTCGGAAACAATGGAAGAAATGGTAAATAAGATTGGTTTAAGCAATGAAAATGCCAAACAAACTGAAAAAGTGTCTAATTCTGTTTTAGAAGGACTGGTAGAAGTAAATCAAAAAAGCAAACAATCTTTAGAGGCGACTAAAGTGATCACAAGCAAAATCGAAATAATTAATCAAATAGCAGCACAAACGAATCTATTGGCACTTAATGCAGCTGTAGAAGCTGCTAGAGCAGGAGAAAAAGGGAAAGGTTTTGCTGTGGTTGCGGCAGAAATTAGAAAGCTTGCTGAAAATAGCAATTTAGCAGGGGACGAAATTGCAGCTTTATCAGCTAATACATTAAGCATTGTAGAAGCAGCAAGGATTCAATTAATTGAAATGACTGAAGAAATAGAAGAAACAGTAAGTTTAGTAAAAGAAATTTCTATAGCTAGTTCAAAACAAAACGAAGAAGCTAATTTAGTAAATACAACGATTCATCAATTAAGCGAAGTTGCAAATGAAAACTCAAATGTTTCCGAGAAATTAGCAAGTAATTCTAAGGAATTAGCATTACAATCAAATCATTTACAAAGCCTAATTGCTTACTTTAAAATAAATGATAGTAAGAAATGATTTAAATTGCCTCCCACGCGTATGTTTTCTATTTACCTGCATTTCAATACTTGAGCAAAGTAACAAAAAGGGGCTAGCTTGTTACTAGCAATCATGTCAAAGCCTATGAAACTAATGGTGAGGTTATCTCTACCAGCATTTTGGATGAGATGCCTGATGATAGATTAGATGGAATTATGCATCATAAACAGCTATGAGTATACAAAACTCAAAATTACAGACACTTATGTTAAACCCGAATGATGCATTGGACTTTTAAGAGTAAATCATAAATGGCTGTTAGATAGCTGCTTAAATTCTGATTTGCAACGCAGACATAGTCTCCATTATGGTGAGTAGGAAATTAGGATTTAAGTGGCTAAATGACTGTTAGTTATGGTTTGTATCAAATTTCTATTGCATCATTCGGGTTTAAGTGATCTGTGGAGACACAGATTAAGGCGATATTTGTAAATAAAAAGCGATCATAAATAAACCGTGAACATGTCTACTAAACGGGAAAACAATTATTGCATTTGCAATTTTTATCTTAGACATTCGTCATGATTTAGATTAACTACTTTACTATACTTCATAATATTAGGTCACTTGGGAAGCAATAATCAATCTACCAAATTTAGGAATAAGCGAAGATGGCAAATTCTTAGGAATTATTGTATGAGTTGGACTATAGCCTTTATCTTTCTCAGCATAATTAGGGGTGTAGGTACTACAGAGAATGGAAAATTAGATTTTAATCTTATATCCAGCATATACATTTCTTTGACAATAGGCCCATTTATGGGAATCATTTCAGGTTTTGCTCAACTATTAGAAGAGAAGTATTACAAACATATTTCTATTAAAAAGTTATTGTTTTTTAGGGTTATTTATATTTTTATCTTTTTACTTATCCTTACTATAGTAGCCTTTTTCATTTATTGTCTCTTTTTCGGTATTAAAATCTCATTAATAGAATTCTTCTATGATCCAGGTACTTTTGCCATCTATTTTTATGTCTTAACGGTTGATTTTTTACTGTCTATCCTATGGCAAGTTAATTTGATGCTTGGAAAAAATAATCTAGTTAAGCTTTTACAAGGTAAGTTTTATACACCTAGAGAAGAAGAACGTATTTTTATGTTTTTGGATCTACAATCTTCAACTCAAATAGCAGAAAGATTAGGTCACATAAAATATAGCCTAATGATTCAAGATTGTTTTAGTGATTTAAGTATAGTGGTAGAAAACGAAGCAGAAGTCTACCAATATGTTGGAGATGAAGTAATACTTACTTGGAAACCAAAAAATGGTTTACGCAACAATAACTGTGTAAATGCTTATTTCAATTTCAAACAAAAACTTTTAGATAAATCCAATTATTATCAACAGAAGTATGCGTGTGACCCTTATTTCAAGGCAGGTGTCAACATTGGTATTGTTACTGTCACAGAAGTAGGGCGATATAAAAAGGAAATAGCTTACCATGGTGACACGATTAATACTGCTGCAAGAATCCAAAGTAAATGCAATGAGCTGGGAAAGGGTTTATTAGTCTCTGAAAAATTAAAAAATAAATTAGACCCACGTATATTCACTTTTGATCAAATAGGAAGCATTCCTTTAAAAGGAAAAAAAGCTCAAGTACCTATTTATGCAGTTGCCTAAATGAACCAACCCCGACCCAAGGGTACGGGGTATCTATGGGCAATAATTTAATGATCGACTCGAGTCGGGGCGCCCGGCTAGGGGAATTAATATCCCTTAGGGTGGACTGTCTAGTATTGTTGTGACGAAAAATTTAAGCCCATAAATGTA
>CALGOB010000016.1 GCA_937958005.1 uncultured Cyclobacteriaceae bacterium | reverse complement strand
AAACAAAATCAAGTAGAGGTATTCCTTGAGTACTGGATCAATTTTTAAATCGTCCTTAGAGTCGGGTCTCTCTTCTACCTGATTAAGCCACTGTTCAAAATTGCACTTTTTTTTTCTAGCACAAACATATGAGAGTCGGGGAATTAATATCCCTTAGGGATTAAATACTTTTACACTTTCTTGAATCAAATCCCATAATTTATCAATGTGCCCTTTATTTACATTGGTTTGTCCTATCACGATTCTCATCGTGTATTTTCCACTAAATTTAGTGTGGGTCAAGTAAGCACCACCAGTATCATTCAACCTTTGTAGAATTTCTTGGTTGATTTTGTTTAAATCCTTTTCAGAGTAACTATCATTGATATACCTAAAGCAAATTGTGTTTAATACAGTTGGTGTTATTAACTCAAAATTTTGATGACTGACTAACCGTTCACTTAATTCATTTGTTAATAACATATGACCCCTCAGTGTTTTTTGAATGCCTTCTACACCAAAATGCCTGATGACAAACCATAGTTTAAGTGCTCTAAATCTTCTTCCTAACGGAATCCCCCAATCACGGTAATTATTTACTTTACCTTCTGTCTTTGTTTTAAGGTATTCAGGTAATATTTCAAATGTATTTACTAAAGCATCTCTGTCTCTCACAAAATAAGCAGTACAATCGAAATGAGTAAACATCCATTTATGAGGATTGAAAACGTAACTATCGGCCATTTCTACCCCATCTATCATGTATTGATATTCAGGTAAAAGCATAGCTGTTCCAGCATAAGCTGCATCTATGTGTAACCAAACGCCATGTTTTTCGGTTAGTTTACCGATTGCTGAAATAGGATCTACGCCCAACGTACCAGTAGTGCCTACAGCAGCAATCACTATCAATGGTTGATCTCCATTTGCTATATCGGACTCAATTGCGTTTTCCAACAACTCAGGGAGCATAGCGGCCTGATTATCACAAGGTATTTTGACTAAGTTGTTACTGCCAATACCAGCAATTTTAACTGCTTTTTCTATAGAGGAATGAGTCTCTTCTGAGCAATAAACCTTAAACCGCTGGCCATTTATTCCGTTTCTATTCGTGTTGAAATTACTGGCTTTTTCTCTTGCGGAGAGGATAGCTGCTAAAGTAGCGGTGGAAGCTGTATCCTGAATGACCCCATGCCAATTTTTAGGGAGTCCAGATAAGTCTCTAAGCCAATTGAGTACTTTCTCTTCGAGCTCGGCTGCAGCTGGTGATGTTTCCCAAATCATACATTGGGCACCTAAAGCCGCTGTTAACATTTCAGCAAGTAATGAGGGAAAACTTCCATTTGCAGGAAAGTAAGCATGAAAATTTGGATGTTGCCAATGAGTAATCCCAGGCATGATCAATTGATTGAAATCCAATAAGATATCATCCATAGATTCTCCAACTTTTGGCGCTTCATTTGGTAATTGATCAAAGATCTCACCAGGTACTACTTGAGATTTTACAGGGTATTGTTCTACGTTTTGATAGTAGTCAGCAATCCAATCCACCAGTTGGTGTCCGTATTTTCTGAATTCTGCTATATCCATTATCTCTTAATGGGTTGGAATTCCAATCGATTAGTTTTCTTTAAATCACCTACTTCAGCAGTAAAGCCTGTAGCTGTTTTCTTATAAGTAATAATCTTTGGGTAGTTATGTTTAGGGTTCGAAAATGACCATGACGATTTGTTAAAACTGGTCAATTTAAACCTGACTTCTTTTTGATTGGGAATTTTAGCTAAGTAAAACAATTGATTGTTTTCATTAACTATGGTTAATTGTTCAGTAAATAAAGTGTCATAAGGAGGCTCTCTTCTGATCGTGTAGCCTGTTCCATTCATTTGATCATGGTTAGTAGACCAAGATTCTAGAGAGATTTTATCACCATTAGCATTTACCTGTTGCCATTCGCCTACTAGCCAGTTCAATTGATTTAATTGGTCTGAATTACCTTCACAACTTGAGAGAAGTGCAATAAAAAGACAAGTAATAACTATTTTATTGATGTGGTACATAAAGTACTTTTTTTGTTTCGAAGAATTCTTCCTCAAAATCAGCGGAAAGCTCAAACAGTTTATACCTTAATTTAGAAACAAAAATTTCTTCAGATAAGTCACCTCCTTTCAAGTAGAAAATTCCGTTTTTAACTTCGTGAGCTGATTCTTTTTTGAATTTTTTTCTTACCCATTGGTAGAAGGGGGCTATTTTAGTTACTGCTCTACTGACTACAAAATCAAACTCTTCGTTAACTTCTTCAGCCCTTTTATGAAAAGCATTAACGTTGATTAACTGTAAGTTCTCAGCAACGGCATTCACCACTTTGATTTTCTTACCTATACTGTCTACAAGAGTAAAGTTGGTTTCTGGAAATAAGATAGCAAGAGGAATCCCTGGAAATCCACCACCAGTACCCACGTCTAAGATGTCAGAATCAGGTTGGAAATGTATATATTTTGCGATACCAAGAGAATGTAATATATGTCGTGTATATAATTCATCTATATCTTTCCTTGAAATAACATTAATCTTAGCATTCCATTCTTTATATAGATTGCCTAAAGCTGAAAACTGCTCTTTTTGGAGCGGTGTTATTTCTGGAAAGTATTTTTCTATTAAAGAAATTCCTTCCATGAGGTGAATTAAATATGTTGTTTTTTGTCTTTGACAAGGTCATACATTAGTTCACGCGCACGGTGTAATTGTGCTTTAACAGTACCTAATGGCGCTCCGAGTTCAGTTGCGATTTCCTCATAAGAAAGTTCATCAAAATATCTCAACCTTACCAGTCTTTGATATTTTGAAGGAAGTTTGGTCACAAACATCCTGATCAACTCTATCTTCTGTGTTTTGATAGTTTCTTCTGCAGGATTTAAGTTGTTATCTTCTACATCAATAGTAACTGCGTCACCATTGTCATCTGAAAAAGAAGTATTTAAACTATAAGTGTCTAATTTTTTCTTTCTTATAAAGTCAATGGCATTGTTAGTGGCAATTCTAAACAACCATGTACTAAATGTATAATCTTTTTTAAACCTTGCTAAATTCTTAAATGCTTTAGCAAAAGCTTCTATTGTTAAATCTTCTGCATCATCTACATTCCTTACCATTTTAAGGATCATGTGATAGACTGGCTTTTTATACCTTTCCATCAAGTCGGCATAAGCTTGTTCACTACCATTATCAACCGCCTCATCTATGAGTTGGAAATCTTTTAATGCCTTATCTGAAAACTGTCTGTTTAATTCCATTTAACCTTCTTTGTGAAAAACCCGATCGGACCCATTACTATTAAAAACAAAGTATGGATCAAATCCAAAAAGAGAATCCATATATACTCAAAGTTATCTCCTATCTCACGTGTACCCTTGATAAAAAAGGCATTTTGCAAAAGAATTCTAATTGCAAAGCATAACACAAGTAGGGGCAAATTAATTTTTATTGTTGCTAAGATAACAAATGTAAGCCAAAACATTATCTGTGACACCCCTAACATGGTCAATAATATTTGATGACTTTGCTTATAGTGCTTACCAACGGATAAATGCCTACGTTTTTGTTTAAAATAATTACCCCAAGATTGTTCAGGGAGAGTGTTGACAAATGCCTGATTACCGTAGTAGGTGGAAACATTATGCTGATTTGCTAACCTGCCTATAAACAGATCATCATCACCGCCAGTAATATGCCTATGAGTACTATAGCCATCGTTTTTTAAAAATAGATCTCGTTGATAAGCCATATTTCTTCCTACACCCATATAACCAATCCCAGCTTTTGAAAAAGTGAAATATTGGATTGCGGTGAGTAAAGTCTCGTATCTTATAAAACGATTGAGTAAGCCTGATATTTTGAGATAAGGCGAGTAACCAATAGCAATTTCAGTTTTATCTTTGAAAGAAGCTGCCACAATAGATAACCAATCTTGAGAAACAGGGGTGCAATCCGCATCAGTAAAAACCAATAAATTATTTTTAGCTATTTTGATAGCTTCGCTAAGTGCGTACTTTTTATGACTATAATTGCTAGGAGTTTTTTTGATGTCAATAAAGTTGAGTCGATTATCGGTAGCTTTTAAAGCAGTTAAATAGGCTAATGATTCATCATTAGATCTGTCAACCGCCACTATTACTTCAAAATCATGGTGATTTTGATCTAACAGGATCGGAATTAACTTTACAAGATTTTCTTCTTCATTGTGGGCTGCAACTATTACCGATATGGGTGTGACCTGATTTCGTGAAAGGATATTAGTCTGCTTTTTAGACCATTGAGCCATCATAAAGACATAAAAAGCACTTTGAACTAAAGTACTGATTACGTAAATAAAGGTTACTATTAAAGAGATAATCAGATACAAAATAGCCCTGCAATTAATATTTTAACAAATATAAATGTCATTAGGAATTTTTATTTGTCTATCTAAATATATTTTTGTGCAGAATTTGTAGATATGCTATCATTTGAATTGAAAGGGAAGGACGAGAAAAGTAATGCAAGGGCTGGGGTAATTACTACAGAACATGGCGTTATTGAAACTCCTATATTTATGCCAGTTGGTACAGCTGGTTCCGTAAAAGCAGTGCATCAGCGGGAGCTGAAAGAAGATGTGAAAGCCCAGATAATTTTAGGGAATACTTATCATCTTTATTTAAGGCCGGGGCTTGAGGTACTGCAAGAAGCTGGAGGCCTTCATAAATTTAATGGGTGGGATAGGCCTATTTTGACAGATAGTGGTGGATATCAGGTTTATTCTTTAGCAGATCAGCGAAAGATCAAAGAGGAAGGGGTGTTGTTCCAATCTCATATAGATGGATCGAGACATAATTTTACTCCTGAAGTTGTGATGGATATTGAAAGAAAAATAGGGGCTGACATCATCATGGCTTTTGATGAATGTACTCCTTATCCATGTGATTATGAATATGCGAGGAAGTCTATGGAAATGACACATAGATGGCTAGATAGATGCTGTGGCAGAGTAGATGAAACAGAACCGCTGTATGGTTTTCACCAATCCCTGTTTCCTATTGTACAAGGCAGTACCTATAAGGATTTGCGAGAGAAATCTGCCTCATACATTGCTTCTAAGGAGAGGGAAGGGAATGCGATTGGCGGGTTATCCGTAGGTGAGCCTGCAGAAATGATGTATGAAGCAGCAGATTTAGTCTGTAGCATTTTACCCAAAGATAAACCGAGGTATTTGATGGGGGTGGGTACACCTGCCAACATACTGGAATGTATTGGTTTAGGGGTAGATATGTTTGATTGTGTAATGCCAACAAGAAACGCAAGAAATGGCATGTTATTTACTTCAGAAGGAATCATCAATATTAAGAATAAAAAATGGGCGAATGATTTTTCGCCAATAGATCCAAATTTAGAGGGATATGTAGAACAATCTTACAGTAAGGCCTATTTGCGTCATTTGGTAATTGCTAAGGAAATATTAGCTGCTCAAATTGCTAGTATTCATAACCTTACTTTTTACCTTTGGCTTGTAGGACAGGCAAGGGAACAAATATTAAAAGGTACTTTTGCAAGCTGGAAAAATAAAATGGTAGAAAAAGTAGTTAGAAGGTTATAATAAGACCAAAAATTATCTAGTGAAGTTAATAGACCTTTACATTCTCAAGAAGTTTCTCAAGACGTTCGTATTTGTGGTGCTCATCTTGGTAACAGTTATTTGTGTAATAGATTTTACAGAAAAAAATGACGATTTTATCAGGAATGATATCTCTTCTGTGTTAATATGGAAGTATTACTTGACACTGTTTCCATTTATGATTGGTCTTTTAATGCCAATTACAGTATTCATTGCTACTGTGTTTGTAACTTCAAATATGGCTGTACGAACAGAAATTATTGCCATATTGGCTAGTGGTGTTAGTTTTAAAAGGATGATGTTTCCATACTTGATAGGTGCCTCTGTCATAGCTGGTTCAAGTTTCTATTTAAATAGTTATGTGATTCCGTATGCCAATAAATTTAGGATTAATTTTGAATTAAGTTATCTGAAAAGCCCTTTTTCAAATAAAGAAAGACATATTCATTTTAAGGTTGCCCAAAATAATTATATATATATGGAGCGCTATAATGTGAATACGGATGAAGGAAGAAATGTGACTCTCGAAAAAATAGTGGGGAATAGTCTTGTTAAAAAACTTTCTGCTAATAAAATCAAATGGAATCCGGATAGTGCTAGATGGACATTCATTGATTATAATATCAGGACTTTTGAGGAGATGGAAGAAAAAATTGAGAAAGGGAAAAGTTTGGATAGCCTCATCAATATGTCACCTGCAGATTTCGGAAATAAAGACCGTTATTATGAGACACTTACTTTAGATGAATTGAAGGACTATATATCATTGCAACAATCAAGAGAGGCTGATGACGTAGCAATTTATTTGATTGAAAAATACATACGCTATATGTCTCCTTTTAGTGTTTTGATATTAACATTTATAGGAATCATTGTGTCTGCGCGAAAGTCTAGAGGAGGAACAGGCTTTCAGATTGCCCTAGGTTTCCTGATCGCTTTTTTATACATTATCGTCTTTATTTTTTCACGGGCAATAGCAGAGGCTGGCAGCATACATCCTATCTTAGCTGTTTGGGTGCCCAATATCGGTTTTAGTATGGTTGGTGCGTTTTTGTATTTTACCGTACCTAGATAATGGAGAGTAAACCAAATCAATGGAAAGATTATCTGATGCTCCATTTCATTGTGTTGATATGGGGAGTAACTGCTATTTTAGGTAAATTGATAACGATCCCAGCTGTGGAAGTCGTATTTTATAGAACCTTAGTAGCTGCTTTAGGCCTTGGAGTACTGTTGCTAACTAGAAAAAGAAACTTTTCAATTGGAATTGAGGAAATTTTAAAACTAGTAGGCACTGGTTTTTTGATTGCAGCACATTGGATCTTATTTTTTGCTGCTGCCAGAGTTTCAAGTGTTTCTGTGTGTTTAGCAGGAATGGCCACTTGCTCATTATGGACAAGTATTTTAGAACCCCTGACTTCCAATAAGAAAATACAGCTTTTTGAAGTGCTTTTAAGTTTTCTGGCAATAGCTGGCATTGTCATAATTTTTAGAGTAGAGTTTGACCAAAAACTAGGCCTCTTAATGGCTATAGGCTCTGCTGCATTAGCAGCCATTTTTTCTGTATTGAATGTTGGTTTTGCCAAAAGGCAGAACCCATATATGGTCACTTTTTATGAAATGATTGGTGCTTTTCTAAGTGTCACACTATTTCTGCCTATTTATGCTAAGTATTTCACAGGTGGAGTGATTGAGCTAGTCCCATCTAATATGGATTGGGCTTATTTATTTATCCTATCTATTTTTTGCACAGTTTATGCCTATTCAGTTTCAGTGGAGCTGATGAAAAGACTTAAAGCATTTGTAGTTAACTTAACAGTTAATCTAGAACCAGTATATGGCATTATTATGGCCTTGATAATTTTTGGGGAGGAAGAAGAAATGTCTGGTGGGTTTTATTGGGGAGGAGCTTTAATCTTAGTTTCAGTATTACTTTACCCAATCATTAATAAAGTAATAAGCTGGAGAAAAACCGCTAGAGTTTCTGTTAAAGTTTAGCAGGTCGGATCTTGATTCGCGATAAAAAGTTTTCTAATGCCTGAGATATCCGCCGTAGCTTTCAAAATGAGGAAAAGGATTTGTGATTCTCTTTTCAAATAAACCGAAAATAGCGGATCCTGAACCAGTCATGCTGGCATAAATAGCCCTTTTACTATATAACGATTCTTTGATTTGAGAGAGAATCGGATAATGTGGGAATAAACTATTCTCGAAATCATTCTTGAGTGTTTTTCTCCATTTTTGTATAGGTTGATTTTGTATGATATCTAGTATAGATAATTCATTTTTATGAGGTTTTATATTGGCATAAGCTTCTGCTGTAGAAATGTGTAATCCTGGATGTACAACGTATATATAAAGCCCTTTTATATTTATATTGATAGATTGGAATTTAACTCCAGTTTCTGTAGCTAACACAGGTTTGTTCTCTATAAAAAAAGGACAATCACTACCTAACTTACTGGCATAAGATTTTAATTGCTCCGTATTTAAATTCAATTGATATTGCTCATTCAATAATTTGAGCATAAAGGCGCCATCAGCCGATCCACCTCCTAGACCTGCACCGATCGGGATTTTTTTAAGTAAATGAATTGAGGTGGGAGGTAAATTAAAGTCCTTTGCTAATAACTGGTAAGCTTGATCACAAAGATTACCCGCTTTGCTCTCAGGGATTGTTATACCTGAAGAAGTGAACCTTTGAATATTGTTTTTTTTTGCCTCGAGTGCCTCTTTCCAATCTATGGGGTAAAAACAAGACTCAATATTATGAAATCCGTCAGATCGTTTTTCAATAATATTGAGTCCTAAATTTATTTTGGCATTTGGAAATACAACCATGTACCTTTAATAAAGTAGATTATTTACTGGATAATTGATCAATCAAATCATCTGTAATACCTGAAGCAGAGAACCCTCCATCATGCATTAGGTTCTGCATGGTAACCATTTTTGTTAAATCTGAGAAGAGGGTAATACAGAAATCAGCACAAGATGCTGCATCTGCATTGCCAAGCGGAGAAAGCTTGTCAGCATAATCATAAAAAGCATCAAAACCACCAACACCAGTACCAGCTGTTGTTTTGGTAGGCGACTGAGAGATTGTATTTACTCTCACGTTTTTAGATTTGGCAAACCTATAACCATAGCTACGGGCAATGGATTCCAATACTGCTTTGGCTTGTGCCATGTCACCATAATCAGGAAATGTTCTTTGGGCAGCAATGTATGACAATGCCAAGATAGATCCCCAATCACTCATGATATCCATTTTTTCAGCTACTTGCATAACTTTATGGAAAGAAAGAGCAGATACATCTAAAGTCTTTAGGAACCAATCGTAATTTAAATTACCATAATCCTTTTTCTTCCTAACATTTGGACTCATCCCAATAGAGTGAAGGATAAAATCTATTTTTCCTCCTAATACCTCGGAGGATTTGCTATATAGATTTTCAAGGTCTTCAAGTGATGTGGCATCAGCTGGAATTACCTCAGCACTACATTTTTCAGCCAATTTGTTGATTTCACCCATCCTCAAAGCGATAGGTGCATTGGTTAATGTGAATACAGCGCCTTCTTCATGAGCTTTTTCTGCTACTTTCCAAGCAATAGATCTTTCATCTAGTGCTCCGAATATGATACCTCTTTTTCCTTTTAATAAATTATAAGCCATTCTAGCATTTTTTTTTAGCAAGGCAAAAGTAACGGAATATTTTATTTAGCACACCTTTGAACTAGTGGTAACTGCCGTAATTTTACTTTTTCATGCTGATTGATCGGTTTTAGTTGTAATATCTGATTATCTGGTGTGAATAAAAACCTTCTATTTCTATTCATATCCAATAAGATGTCTAATTTCTTTAAGAGCAAGAAGATCAGGTAAGAAGCCGATTTCTAAAAATTAAAAATACTATATTTATTATTTAAGTTTGTCTTTTATTCATTTCTTATTTGCAGTAAAAAATGATTTAAAGATAAGTTTTACTGAGTTTGATATTTTTGAATTAGATTTTGATCGTGTTTGAGCGATCGGTAGGGGAATCTGAAATTTGGTTGTATGAGAAGTATAGAAGTTGTGGGGAATTTTAGAATTATTGTTTCTGTAAGAACTAATTCATTACAATGAGCGATAATTCATTTGGAAAAAAAGAGTTGAAAAAGTGTTATGAACTTTACTTTGAATCGATAAGGAATTATATCTATTTTAAAGTAAAAGATTCTGCGTTGGCAGAAGATATAGTTCAAGAAACTTTCATAAAACTCTGGCAGAAAAGAGACACAATTAGAGTGGAAACGGTGAAAAGTTTACTGTATGTTATCGCTAGTAACACAGTAATTAACCATTTTAATCATTTGAAAGTAGTGCGGAACCATGAAGTTGCGGTTGCGGTTCCAAGTTATGGTACATCTACTGAGTCTCCTGAGTATGTACTGGAAGAGAAAGAATTTCAGGAGAAATTAAATTTGATTATTGAATCTATACCTGAAGGAAGCCGTGATGTCTTTTTAATGAATAGGATTGATGGATTAAAGTATCATGAGATTGCAGACAGGCTGGGTATAGGTGTGAAAGCGGTTGAAAAAAGAATGGGAAAAGCAATTGCCATTATTAAAGAACATCTAGGTAGAAAAATATAATGAAAGAGGAAAACGATAAATATCACGAGTACCTAAACGGCAATGAAATTGCTGGTAGTGAGATACAAGCTGATTTGAAGGAATTCCTTGATAATGTAGAAAACATTAAGCCTGTTAAATTCACAAAATCTAAAGGTGAAATGTGGGACACAATAGCATCTGAAATAGAGGATGAGAATAATAATACTAAAGTGAAAAATTTTGGGTGGTTAAAGATCATGGGAGTAGCCGCAGCTTTTTTATTGCTGATAATAAGCGGAATTTCATTCTCAAACCTTCGGAAAAAAGAGATTAATGCAGTTAGTCATATCACTTCTAGCCAAGAACAAAAAGGATTTTCACTTCCCGATGGCTCTAAAGTATATTTAAATGCAGTCTCATCTTTAGGTTATGGGGATGACTGGGATAGAAAAGTGAATTTAGAAGGTGAAGCATTTTTTGAAGTCACAAAAGGAGAAAAATTCAGTATATCAACCAATATGGGTGAAGTACAAGTTCTGGGGACTTCCTTTAATGTATCTGCTAGAAAAGACGTTTTTGCTGTTAATTGTAAAACTGGAAAAGTAAAGGTGAGTTTTAAGAATTCATCAGAGAAACCAGTCTATCTTGTTAAAGGGCAAGGGGTTATTTTTGATAATGGAATGATCGTAAAATCTAATTTGAACCCCACTTTAATTGGAAATTGGCAAATAGGTGAATATCATTTTACTGATAGACCACTGATAGAAGTATTGGCTGAGTTAGAACGCCAATATGATGTTGATATTAGGTTAGAAGATAAAAGTCAAGCGATGAGGCCATACAATGGATATTTCATAAAAGAAGATTTAGCTGTAGCTTTGTCAATGGTCTGTGATCCTATGGGGTTGGCTTTTGATATCAAAGAAGGTGTTGTGAGTATTAAGACTAATTAAGTCAAATCCGCTTGAAAAAACAGCTTTTATACATACTTTTAATATTCAGCATAGGTAAAACTTATGCCCAGGAGAAAGTGTACAAAATCGATTTTGTAGATAGGCCATTACTGGAAGCAGTTCAATTTTTAGGAAATCAATATAAAGTCAAAATTTCTTACGATGCTGATCTCTTAGCTAATTACAGAATCACCATCCAACTCAACAAAAATTCACTTTCATCTTTAGTAGATGATTTTTTTAATATTATACCCCTAGAGTCTAAAAAGGTAAAAGGAATATACTTGATTTTACCTAAAAAAAAGAAACGAAAGAAGACAGTAATTGGTAGGGTAGTTGATGATTTGGATGGCAGTCCATTAGCTTATGCATTAGTTAAACTAGATGAGAACCAAGGGATTGTTACAGATGACCAAGGGCTTTTCAGTATTAATTTGCCAAAGGACTCAATTATGCTGACATTCAGTTACCTTGGTTATCAAGATATAAGCCTCTGGATTTCTTCAAAAGCAAAAAGTTTTCAGATAAGAATGAAATTAGACGAGCAAGAACTTCCTGAGTTTATTTTAGATGGGAATGGTGCGATAAAAGAAGCTGGGTTTTCTTCTGTTAACCCCGATCAAATATCAACTCTACCATCACTAGGGGAAACGGATGTATTTAAGTCTTTACAATTATTGCCTGGGGTGAGTGCCACTGATGAGACCATTTCAGGATTAGCGATCAGAGGCGGGATGCCAGATCAGAACCTAGTACTTTTAGATGGGTTTACAATTTATCACTTGGATCATCTTTTTGGTGTTTTTAGTACATTTAACCCTAATACCATTAACCATATTGATGTCTTTAAAGGAGGTTTTAATGCAAAATATGGCGGTAGGGTTTCTGCAGTAGTAGACGCTAAGGCAAAATCATGGGCAGGAGAAAAGACAACAGGAGGAATTAATATTAATACCAGTAGCATCGGTGGTTATATTCAATCCCCCATTAAAAAGAAATCCTTTTTGAATATAGGTTTTAGAAGATCTCACTTTGACGTCATCAAAAACCCTTTGTTTGATAGTTTTATAGAGAAAACTAGGGTTGATATCTTAAATGCAAGTAATCTGAATTTTAATGAACAAAATTTAGATTTATCTACAGATTTTAAGTTTTATGATTTCAATGCCAAATGGAGGTATGCACCAGATGACTCACAGCTTTTTGACTTTAATGTATATTTCAGTGAGGATATTTATAGAGGTGTAAGGGCAGACATTACACCTATTTCCGTTTTCACAATTGTAGATAGAGCAACTTGGTCAAACTTGGGATTAAGTACAAACTGGTCAAAAGACTGGAGTGAAAAATCATCCAGTGAGGCTACTATAAGTTATTCTAAATATGTAGGGTCATCTTTACTGGCAAGTGGGGAGGTTTTTGACGAATCGATAAATCTCACAAGAGTAGATTTAGATATTGTCAATGATCAGGAAATCGTTTATCAAAGTTTTGAAAGAGGTAATGATATATCCGATTTTTCTCTGAAATGGCACCATAAGTATGCAATAGATGAGCAAAATGACCTGACTTTTGGGTTTGAAAGCAATATCTACAATACTTCTTATTCAGTTTTTTTTCAAGAAGTAGATACTGTAATTCGATCTAATGCAGGCCTCCACTCTGCATTTGTTTCAAATAGTTACCAGACAGAGCGTCTAAACCTGACCACTGGACTTAGGGTAAATTGGTATAGTAACACCAATAGAAAATTCTATCCTGAACCTAGGGTTAACTTAACCTATAAATTGACTGATCGCTTTTCCCTTAAGGGAAGCCTTACATTTCATAACCAATTTGTTAATCGATTTTCTATCTCGCCTTTTGGCAATAGTGATCAATTTTATTGGGTATTGGCTGAAGATAATAATGCTACAAGCAGGATAAATCAAATAAACCCAGTTACTAGGGCCACTCACATTATATGGGGAGGAAACTATACCTCAGGAATATGGTCTGTCGATTTTGAAGCATACAATAAACAGACTAATGGAATAGTTGAGTCGGAATTTGCTGTTTCATCACCCTTAACTGGACTAGACATTGATAACATAGATGATTTGATTACTGTTGGCAGTAATAGAACAATTGGCTTGGATATACTATTGAAAAGGAATACTGCTAAATACATTACTTGGTTTTCTTATACCATTGCAAATTCAGAAAATAGTTTTAGCATATTAAATAAAGGTCAGCCTTTTCCTAGTAATTTCGATCAAAGACATGAGTTTAAATGGGTGAATACCTATAAGGTAGGAAAGTTAGAATTGTCATCTGTTTTTGTATTTGGATCAGGCAAGCCTTTTACTCCTCGGGGAGAGCTATCCTCTGAAAAAATTATTTTGTTTGATGTTTCTAAGTTCAATTCTGAGCGCTTACCTGCTTATCACCGATTAGATTTATCGGCCAAATATGTAACTAAACTTGGAAGGATTCAAATAGAATCTGGATTGACCTTATTTAATGTATATAATAGAAATAATGTTAAATCTAGAAGATATTCTTTGAGATTGAATTTTGATGAGAATAATGAAGTGTCTAGTTTGATAGCATTTCCAGTAGAAATTACCCTATTAGGATTTGCACCTAATCTGTTCCTGAATTTCAAGTTTTAGAAATAGGTTAATTAAACTAGGTGATCATCACTAGGTTGTGATAATTGAATTTTATAAATGCGGATTAATTGAAAGCTGTAGTTTACGAAAAATTTGGTGGGCCACTTAAATTGGATAGAGTAAGAGATCCAATTCCTGAGAAGCATGCATGTGTGGTTGAAGTGAAAGCGACTGGCTTATGTTTAAGTGATTGGCATGGTTGGAAAGGCCATGATAAGGATATTGACTTGCCCCATGTACCTGGACATGAATTGGCAGGAATTATTTCTGAAATAGGTGCAGATGTCAGAAATTTCAAGGTAGGGGATCGGGTTACTGTTCCATTTGTTGGAGGATGTGGGAGTTGTGAAGACTGTTCAACTGGAAATCACCAGATTTGCAGAAACCAATTTCAGCCAGGCTTCACTCATTGGGGGTCATATGCCGAGTTTGTTTCTATACATTACGCAGATACAAATATGGTGAAATTACCAGATGAGATATCCTTTGAGACTGCTGCTAGCCTAGGGTGTAGGTTTGCAACGGCATTTAGGGCAATTGTAGACCAGGGAAAAGTTAGTGGAGGACAGTGGGTTGCCGTACATGGCTGCGGAGGTGTTGGCCTATCCGCTATTATGATTGCTAAAGCTTTAGGTGCACAAGTAATTGCTATTGATTTGAATGATCAGGCTTTGACGATGGCATCTGAATTAGGCGCTGTTGAGGTCTTAAACAGTCGAAACTATAAGGATATTCCTGCCCATATACTAGAATTAACTAAAGGTGGGGCTAATGTGTCCTTAGATGCAATTGGTGCTCAAGAAACGTTATTTAATTCAGTTAGTAATTTAAGAAGAAGAGGGAAACATGTTCAGGTAGGGATCATGGAACCCCATGAAGTTATGGCTAAAGTCCCTATCGACTTGATAATTGCTAAAGAGTTAGAAATCTTAGGTAGTCATGGCATGCAGGCATTTAGGTATGGGGCTATGATAAATATGATTCAATCAGGTCAGCTTAATCCTGATGAGTTAATTTCAAATAGAGTATCTTTAGAAGATTCTACTAAAATCCTACCTGAAATGAGAAATGTTAAAACACCTGGTATTACAGTGATAAATCAATTCTGAGTGGTTGAAAAAGTAGGGAATTACGATAAAGCCTTGTAATATGAATGTAGGGCAAAATAATATTATTATGAATATTAAAAGTTTGGTCGTTCTATTAATTATTGTTATTTCTATTCCAATAGTTTTCATTTCTTGTGAAGTGAATTCTGACCCTTTTGAAGAAATTGTTATTGATTTAACCGATGCCAACAGAAACTTTTTGTTCAATACAAGTTCTGCAAGATCTAGGGCAAGAATAAATGGGATAGGGCCTGTAGGGTTTATTTTTAGATTAGGTAGTGGTTCGTTTAATGGAATAGGAGCACCAGATGGCCGCTCTGAAAAAGTAGCTAGCCCTATTTTAAAGATGAGGTCTTTAATTAGGAAATCCACCAGAAACCATAAAACAAATAAGGAAGAAGGTGAATATCAGGATGATTTACCTGATTGTGTGGAAGAGATTTTCACCATAAATGAAGATAATTCGTTTTCTTATACACTTGATTTTGGGCTTGGGTGTAATTTCTTTGGTGAATTCTTCTATGGAAAGATAACTGAGGAAGGAAGTTATGAAGGAGATTCGTTTCAGGGAAGAACCACTTATAAAGAATTTGGAGGAGAAGCTTTTAAATTAGATGGTACCTATTCCTATGATGGGGTAGTAGAAGGGTTTGAACTGGATTCCATTTTTGCAGATTCTACTAATTTAGATTTTGAAGTGATTTACAATTACGGATACAATTTAATTGAATACTATTTTGAAGAGGATTCTTTAATGACAGTAGAAGCTAATGGTTCAGGAAGAGAGATGACCAACAATGAAGGAATTTCTGTTCTAAGTCAAGAGAATCGATTTTCGTACAGTACTGGAGAGTTTTTTGAATCTAGGGTTGTAGAACCACTATTCTTAAATTTCAATTGTTTTGAAGAGAATGTCTTTACCAACATAACTGGATTAGAAACGGGAACATTTATTTATGAGGATATAACAGAAACTTATTCAGTTGATTATGGAGATGGGACTTGTGATAACTTAATAACGGTCACTCAAGAAGATGAAATTTTTACAGTTGATTTAGGAGAGGAGTGGGCAGAATTGAGTGGGGGCGGCTAAGCTGGATTGCCTAAATTTTTTAACCCCTAAAAGATATTAACCTACATTTCAATGCTTAGGCAAAGTAACAAAAAGGAGCTAACCTGTTACTAGCAGTCATGTCATAGCCTATGAATATAATGATGAGGTTATCCCTACTTGCATTTTGGATGGGATGTCTGATGATAGGTTAGATAGAATTATTCATGACAAACCATGACCTTGCATAGTAAGTTATTGATTTATATCTAAATTGATATTGCTTAGTTTTATGATGAAAACTTAAGAATAGGCATAGCCCAAATTTGAGGAATATCAATTTTGCTCCACAGGACCGATTACTTTAACCCGAATGATGCATTAGACTTTTAAGAGAAAATCATAAATGACTGTTAGTTATGGTTTGCATCAAATTTCTAATGCATCATTCGGGTTTAATGGCCAATCATTTAGCTTTTCTAATAATTTTCTTTCCAGTCAGTACCCCGAATTATTCAGATTAATTCCCTAATCACCACGACACACCCCAAAAAAATCTTCTGCGAGTACTAAGGGCTTCCTTGCGGAGGTGCTGAGTCAATTAATAAATGCCCAGTACCTTAGGACGGGGTTGGTTCATTTAGGTCATTTTCAAGTTCAAGAAAAAACTCTCAATCGACAATTCTTCCGTACACTCTGCTAAGTGATCATAGGGCTTACCGTACTAGTCTTTCCTAAGTGTGTAGAAATGAAGACCTTTTTAATCAATTATTAAGTGATATCTAATAGTTCTTTTGCATTTTGAAGCGCAGAATCAGTGATTTTTTCACCTCCAATCATTTTGGCAATATGTTCCACGCGTTCATTATCTGCTAAAATTTTCATTTTACTTACCGATCTATTACTTGCGTTGTCTTTGTAAACGTAATAATGGAAGTCAGCACCAGCAGCAAATTGAGGTAGATGACTAATGGATATTACTTGGTGTCTACTGGCCATATCTTTCATAAGGCGAATCATTCTAAGTGCTATTTCTCCAGAAACACCTGTGTCAATCTCATCAAAAACCATGGTTGGCATAGAAGATTTATCTGCCATTAAAGACTTAATACAAAACATGAGTCTCGAAAACTCACCTCCAGAAGCGACATTTTTCAAAGGTTGTGGGGGAAGGCCTTTATTGGCACTGAAAAGTATATTAATCTGATCTATTCCAAATTTTCCAGGAGGGACTTCATTTTGAGAAACTTTAATGCTTGCTTCCGGCATCCCTACTTTTTGTAATAGGTTCACTAGTGACTTTTCAAATTTACCTATGATTTTCTTTCTTTCAGCCTGCAGCTTTCGCGCCAATTTAAATAAAATTTCTTCAGCATTTTTTAAGGCACTCTCTGCATTTTGAATTTCTTCTTCATAATTCTCAGCCTGATTTACCTTGATGTTTAATTCTTCCTGGAGATCCAGTAATTCAGAAACATTCTTTTTAGTATGCTTTTGAAGTAGTCTTTGAATGAGATCTAACCTGTCTCTCTTTTGGTGTAATTCTTCAGGATCAACCTCAATGTCACTTTCCAAATTTCTTACTTCATTAATTACATCTTCTAATTCAATTTGTAAGCTGTTGAATCTTTCAAATAGATGATCATAACTACTGCTAAAAGACTTGATAGTTTTTAATTCGGTTAAAATAGTAGCCATTCCACTGGAAACAGAATAATCACTCTCATCAGCAATTGAGATTACTTGATTAAACTTAGTTTTTATTTCTTCGCTATTTTCAAGTATTTCTAGTGTAGATTCTAATTGTTCAAGTTCATTTTTTTCCAGCTGACTATCATTAAGTTCATTCAATAAGAAATGATGATAATCGTATTCTTTTTTAATAGTGCCTACAGCCTCTTTGAGTGTAGTTAAGGTGTCTTTTTTATTCGTATAATCTTGGTAAGCTATTTTGTAATCTGCAAGTAATTTTCCATTTTCCGCAAATTGGTCAATGATATTTAATTGAAATGATGCTTCAGATAGCATCAAGGTATCATGTTGAGAATGTATGTCAACCAATTGACTGCCCAGTGTTTTTAATACTTCTAGGTTTGTGGGGGTATCATTGATAAATGCCCTCGATTTTCCTGCTGGGGTAATTTCTCTTCTGACAATACAATCCTGTTGATAATCGAGATCGTTTTCTTCAAAAAAGGATTTTAAATTAAATTCATTGAGGTCAAATATTCCTTCGATAATACATTTGTCCTTCCCGTTGAAAAGTGATTTTTTGTCAGCCCTTTTTCCTAGTAATAGACCTAATGCACCGAGCATGATAGATTTTCCTGCACCAGTTTCACCAGTGATGACATTTAAGGCGCTAGATGGAGTGATCTCAAGAGATTCTATCAACGCGTAGTTCTTTATTACTAAGTGTTTGATCATTAGAATACAACAAGGGTATTTTGAACCCTAGGGCTTAAGGTTTTGAAAATATGAATTTCTATTTTGTAAAAGTAACCGACTTTTAGAAATAATGTTCACTTATCAATGATAGACTTGAATTTATCTATTCTACTCGGATCTATGTTGGTAAGAACTTCATAAACACCCCTTCTAATCCCAATGTTTCCTTCAGAAAACAAACTGACCAGTTCAGCTTCTTTTGCATCCATAAAAGATAAGATTGCAATAGTTCTGGGTCTCACATTATTGGCAACGCCAAGTTGTTTAATGCTCTCTGCAATGTTCTTTTTACTAGCTTCTGGTTCCTCTAACATCTTGTCTAAACCATTACGATAGTAGGTGTAATTGAGATCTCTTAAAGGTTGTAATTGCGGGCTGATAAGATTTTCTGCTAGCCAATACCGGTTTCTGATGCTGTTAAATTGTTCCCAGCCGCTAAAACCAGATCTTTGGGCATTATTGACTATTTCCCATGCTTTCTGAAAATAAGGATCTCCCCCTTTAGGACTAAAAGTATCATAATCATACCCGATAATAATGTATGCATAATATGCTAATAGAGAAGATATATTTGAGGTAAATGAATTTTGATCAAAGAAAATACTTTGGGCATCTGCAAATTCAAATTCCCAATCTCGATCTGCAAAATTGAATACAATAGATTCATAGTCAGTTCCATATACTGGCCTTGCAGAAACAATCTGTGTGGTTGCCTGGTACGTACCTGTACTTGGGTTTCCCGAAATAGTAATGATGAAATTACATTTGATCCTTTCTTCTGACTGATACGTATCATCAGTCCATTTTGTCTCATTTAAGAAAGAAGAAAATGCGGCTTCCATTTTCCTAAAAACACCTCGCTCTGAGTTCTCAACAAAATCGGCATTAATTAATACACTACAATTAAGTTCTTGTGCTACACCATTTAAATGAAATAAAAGGAGTATTACGCTACTAGCTAACCAATTTTGAAACTTCATAAACTATATCTTTAGCAACTTCTATCTTAGATTTTAACTCAAACTCTTTTTTATTATTGTGCTTATTGATAATTGTAATTTTGTTGGTGTCACCAGCAAACCCAGCACCTTTATCATTTAGTGAATTTAACACAATTAAATCAAAGTTCTTTTTTTCTAATTTGCCAATAGCATTTTTACTCTCATTTTCAGTTTCTAAAGCAAAACCAATATTGATCTGGTGTTTTTTATTTAACCCCATTTCAAAGGCGATATCTTTGTTTTTGATCAATTTGATGGTCATGTCATCTCCTTTTTTCTTGATCTTCTGTGTGGCGATAGTTTCTGGCCTATAATCTGCCACAGCAGCAGCAAATATTGCTATATCAACCTCATCATAGAGACTGTTTACAGATTCAAACATGTCATTGGCACTGGTAACAGGAATTACCTTGTAAGGTGTCGCATTATTTCGAATGGCTGTTGGACCACTGATGACGACAACTTCGCAACCAGCTTCATGTAAAATTTCGGCTAGTGCACTGCCCATTTTTCCAGATGAGTGATTCCCTATAAATCTTACAGGATCTATTGGCTCATAAGTTGGCCCTGATGTAATTAAGACTTTTTTGCCTTGGAGATTAGGTATTTCTATTTTTTCTAAAAAATGTTTTTCAATCATCGTAAATATATTCTCGGGCTCTGCCATTCTTCCTTTTCCGGACAGGCCACTGGCTAATTCCCCTTCTTCTGCGTCTACCAATATGTTTCCATAAGACATTAAATTGGATATATTTTTGGAGACAGAAGCGTGTAAGTACATGTCAAGATCCATTGCTGGTGCAAACATGATTGGACACCTGGCGGATAAGTAAACTGCGGTTAATAGATTATCACAAATGCCATTTGCTAGTTTGGCCAACGTATTTGCACTCGCAGGAGCGATAACAATCAAATCTGCCCACAAACCTAATTCTACATGGTTATTCCATTCTCCTGTGTTACCTTTTTCGAATTCAGATAAAACAGGGTTTTTTGAAAGGGTAGATAGAGTTAATGGTGTTATGAATCCTTTGGCGGATTCAGTCATGACTACTTTGACTTCGGCACCAGATTTGGCTAAAAGTCTTACTATAAGTGCTGATTTGTATGCGGCTATTGAGCCGCATACTCCCAGTATAATTTTCTTCCCATTTAACATGGGGCAAAATAATTAAATTTCTTGCTCTTCTTCAGGTTTTCTGAACATTACTTTGTTATCCAAGAATTCTTCCGTTGCAGTGGTAGACGGTTTTGGCATTCTTTCATAGAATCTAGAGATTTCTATTTGCTCTCTGTTCTCGAAAATTTCTTCAAGGTTATCTACAGAAGAAGCAAATTCCGCTAACTTATTACTAAGCTCTTCTTTGATTTCAGCAGAGATTTGTCTTGCTCTTTTACCTACTATTGCTAAGCTTTCATATACATTACCAGTTGGTTCAGCAATTTTTGAAATATCTCTTGTTACTAAAGATGCTTGTGCCATAATATTTATAATTAATTTTTCGTTTTTAACTTTTTTAAACCATCCAAGCTGTTTTCATAATAGCCTTCTGCGGTTTTTATAAATTGACCCTTATCATATTTATCTACATACTTAAGATAAAGATCAATAGTGCTTTGATACCTTTCTTTTTGTCTCCTGTTAGTGCTTTGTTTAGCCAGTAAATAGGCAGTTTCTATTTCTAAGAAACTAATTTCTTCAACATATTTGGAATCAGGATAGTCTTTTTTGAAATTATCAAAAACAACTAAGGCTGCCTTATACCTTCTTAATTTATGGTACTCTTTGGCGCTGTTAACTGCTTTTTCTTCTAATTTCTGTTGTAATCCATCTATTATATCATTAGCTTTTTTAGTGTATTCACTATAAGGATACTTATTAAGAAAAGTTTGCATAGCCGTAATGGCCTCTACAGTTGAGCTCTGGTCAAGCCTAGAGGGAGGGGACTGTCTATAAAGAGAATAAGCATGCATATATTCTGCTTCTAATGCATAGTCACTCCTTGAATAGACTGTGTAGAACTGCTTGAAGAAATGGGAACTCGTTATATATTGTCTATCATGAAAAAATGAATAAGCATAAAAGAAATTAGCTTTCTCTGCTTCATCACTTCCTTTTATAATGGGTAGAATCTCTTCAAACAAGGTAATGGATCTATAAAAATCCTTTTCTTCATAATATTTGAAAGCAGCAGCATATTTAACTTTCCAGTCATTACTTTTTTGTGCTTTCCTAAATTCCTTGTGACAACTAAATGTAACAAGAAGGATTAGAATAAATGAAAATTGTTTAAAAAAACCTCTTTTTGACATAAGCGTGCAAATATAAATATCTGATTATTATAGAACAAACATTGTGCTTTATATAGTACATTTATTTAACCGAATTGGAGAAATATTGTGTGTTTTGTCTTTATTGTTAAACGAAACAGTGTTTATCAAACAATAATTCAATAATGATTTTTAGATAATACGAATATTTTTATCAAATGAAACCAATTTGCTTAGGTATCTACTAATGAGAATAACTTGGTGTTTACAATTTATTCATAGCACTTTCTACTCATATAATGCTTGCTTAACATATTTAGGTTGCCTACTATTTTTGACACAATAGAATTTATTGGTCTTCACTCTTCACTATGGTATCTTCTTCTGTTGCTTCAACTTCTTGACCTGTACTTGATGAGCTGTTTTTGGCATCATCTTCTGACTGTGTTTCTTCTTCTATTTCTTTTGTTTTTGGTGGCCTCTTAATTACATATTTTAGGGTAGGTCTTTCTTCATTTCTCCATGAAAAACCTTGTAATTGTTTTTCTCCAGGAGAAAGTTCATGTGGGGGAATAATTTTCCCTTCTGGTTGTCCATAGTACTTGACGTCACTTAAGTCATTATCTTTAAAGATCATTTTTATGGTACTTGAGGCAGCCTTAGCCATACCTATTACATAGCGCATATCTGCGGAGAGGGAAAAGTAGATGCTTTCACCATTCCCATAGACATCCACTTGTTGTATTAGATTTCCTAAAAAAAACGCACTCATGTTTCTTCCTTTCACTTGATTAAAATTTCCTAAGGTATCTTGAGAAACCATAAATGAATTTCTAAATAGGTTCATCTTTTCAACATTTTTCTTGCCAATTAACAAACTAATAGTGTCACTGGATATTTGATTTTTATTGGTCCATAAGACAGGGTCATCATACATGAATATCATGGAATCAGCTAAAAAATAAGAGATCGAATCTGTAATGCCCTGTAAGTTAGATTTGAAAATCCTTACATCACTATAGCCTAAAATTCTTTTTTCTATTTCTATTTTAGATTCTATGGCAACCATAGTATCCGCAGACATATAAAAAGTATCTACTTCCAAGAGTTTGGTCATTACAGGGTTACCATAGACTTTACTAAGGCCTCCATTTTTATCATAAAATCCTTCTTCTCCAGTGATGGTAACACTGTCACTTTTAGAGGTGAGTTTAACATTGCCAATGGCTTTGTAAAACTTACTGAAATCATCCAAGAACAATTCATCCCCTTCTAAAAAGTATTCTTCTGTTTCTATTTTACCAAAAACTAACTCAGTCCTTTCTTGATTAGTTTCATACTTTCCACCTACGTTATTGATCCTTTCTCCAACATTGGTGACTATGAGCGTGGGGCCTTCAGTATAGGCTATTTTGGGAATCGTTTCATATCTCAAGGTATCAGTAGTTAAGGTATAGGTCTCAGCTATTAATTTTACACTGTCATAAAATACTGCCAGATCTGTAAATTCATAGTAGTATCCAATAGTACTAGTTAAATCATTTTGCTCATCAAATAGTCTCCCGCCATTTTCAAAATAAGCAATTTTTAATAGTACGTTGTATTCAAGTTCATCAGTATAAAGTCTTTTTTGCCCTGATTTATATACTACATCTCCCATAAGACTGGCCTTTTTTTGTGCACCGTCATAGATTAAAGTATCAGCTGTAATCGTAACAGAGTCTCCATCCACAATTTTGATATTGCCAAACGCTTCAAAAAAGTTTCTTTTTTTGAAAAATAGTGATGAGTCACAATAGATGATGGTTTCTTTTTGCGTGTATTTGACGTTCCCAACTAGTTCTTGGATTCGTTCCTTATTTATTCTTTTTCCTGTAAGCACATCTGCACTGTATTTTAGACGCTGTCCAGAAACAGTAGATACTCCAAAGAATATAGAGAAAAAAACTACTAAGTATAAGTATGGAAAGACCCTTGTTTTGATCATCTCTTCATTATTTTGCTGCAAAACTAATCAATTAGCACCCCAATAACGCAATAAATTGCGATGGTGATATAATCATCACTTATTTTTACAAGATGCTTCAAAAGTTTAAAGACTACATAGAGAGTAATTACTTAATTGAAAACGATGAAAAAGTTCTGCTAGCAGTGAGTGGAGGTATTGATTCAATTACCTTAATTCACTTATGTGATTTGGCGAATATTAACTTTGCAATAGCGCATTGTAATTTTCAGTTGAGAGGCAAGGATTCAGCTGGTGATCAAACGTTCGTTTCTAGCTTGGCTAAAAAATATGGAGTTGACTTTTATACTGTGAACTTTGATACCAATGCTTACATCAAATCCAAATCTGTATCCACTCAGATGGCAGCTCGGGAATTGAGATATGATTGGTTTTCAAGTTTAATGACCGAGAAAGGATATCAAAAATTGGCAATAGCACACCACTTAAATGATAGTTTGGAAACAGTGGTTTTTAATTTGTCCAAAGGAACAGGTATTGCTGGGTTGAGGGGTATTAAGCCGATGAAAGATCAAGTAATTAGACCACTGCTTTTTGCTTCTAAAGAGTCAATTTTTCAATTTGCCAAGAATAATGGATTGACTTGGCGAGATGATGTTTCCAATGAATCAGATAAATATAACCGAAACTTTATTAGACATCAGGTAATTCCAAAATTAGAAGAGATTAACCCAGCTGTAATTCAAAATTTCCATGAAACTATGGATCGTTTACGTGTTGCGGAAAGGGTTTATATGGACTATATAAATAAACTAAGAGAACAATATTCAAAGTCAGAAAATAATGTAACAACCATTGATGCTGGTTTTTTGGAGAAAGAAGAAGATTATGTGTTGTTATTTGAGTTGATTCGTGATTATGGTTTTAGCCTAAGACAGGCAAAGGGTATTGTTAAGAAAAATGCACAAACAGGTGCGAATTATTACAGTAAGACACATTGGTTAGTTAAAAACAGAGGAGAATTGATCATAACCGACTTACCAACTGATGAAAATGAAATGCAGTTGCTTGAGAATTCTTCCACTATTTTTACTTCAAAAGAAGAGATGCGGATTTGGGTGATAGAACCTCCTAAAAAATTAATTGCAGATCGAAACATAGCCTATTTAGACTTTGATAAGCTGCGGTTTCCTTTAGTACTTCGAGCTTGGAAAGAAGGGGAAAGGTTTTCTCCTTTAGGTATGAAAGGGAAAAAGAAAATTAGTGATTTTATGATAGATCATAAAATTCCACTTAATTTAAAGAAATCTTATAAGGTACTGACTTCAATGGGGGAAATCGTGTGGTTGGTGGGATTGCGAGTGGACAATCGCTTTAAAGTAACGAAGGATACCAATAAGGTCTATCAAATAGAAATAGTTAAAAAAGATGTTTAAACTTTTTAAGAAGTCGTATGCTGAAAAAGATTTAGCAATTTTTAGGTTTTTATCCAGGAATAAGTTGTTTGAATCTTTGACAGATGAGGAATTAGAAGAATTTTTACCTTATCTGCACAAACGTCAGTATAAGGAAAATGAAGTAGTATTTTTTGCAAACGACCCGAGTAATGCATTGTATATCATCAAGAATGGGATAGTTTCTTTGAATATAGATGTGAAAGAGCATATGGAAAAGTTAGCAGTTCTTAGAAATGGAAAATTGTTTGGTGATAATGCTATTTTAGAAAATACTAAAAGAGTTTATACAGCCCTTGTAATTTCAGAATCTGCGGAGCTTTATGTAATCCCAAAAATAAACCTCTTGCAAATTATGGAAGATGAAGTGCAGATTAAAGCAAAATTGATGGGGGCTTTAGCGGAAGAGTACAGTGATTATGTTCAAAACCTTTTTAAAGCTTACCAAACCGAATATGGCTTTTTTGATATAAATATGATTTATAACAATAATAGTTAAGATGTCTATTGGTGATTTTGATTAAGAGTTATTTCTCAATGTTCTAACAAGTTGCTGAGTATGTGCTCTTAAGAGCATGCTATCTGATAAAACAGCGATGAACCTGAAGCCTTTTGATCTCATCTCTTTTGCCATATCATGAGAATTACACCATATCCCAGGAATTTTTCCATGAGTTTCACAACTTGCAATAATTCGGTTAATACACTGACTAAAAAGCATTCCTTTTCCAGCAGCCTCCAAAGAAAGCATCAAATCACCAGAACCGATAAAAATACCGTCAAGTGAGGCAACTGATAAAATTCCCTCAATATTTTCAACAGCTTCGAGGGTTTCTATCATGGCCAAGGTAAGTAGTTCATCATTTGCATTAGCAGCATAATCTTCTCCAGCGTAATCAATTATTCTGGTAGGCCCTAAGCTTCTATAGCCTAAGGGAGGATATTTGGTTGCCCCTACGAACTTTTCGCATTCTGCCTTATTGTTTATCATTGGACAAATAACGCCATATGCACCTCCATCCAATAATCTCATGATGTGACCAGGCTCATTCCAATTAGACCGGAAAATAGGAATTGTTTCAGTAGACGATATTGCTTGCATCATTTGAATGGCTGTTTCTATACTATGAAGCCCATGTTGCATGTCAATGCTAAGCCCATCCCAACCAGAATTCCCCATGATTTCGGCAGTCCAAGTATTGGCAATGTGTAACCAGCCACAGTAGACAGTTTTTCCTGCTAGTAGTTTATTTTTTAAGGTGTTTTTTCGCATTTACTCTTTTATCATCTAAATATAGATTGTGCAAAATACAGAATATTTGATTGAATAATACCTTATGGTTAAAGCCTTATAGTTAATCCTACTTTGTTTAAGATAAACCTTGTAAATTACCTCTCTAGTTTCATCGTTTTTTATTTACCAACCTTACTAGATTATGGAATACTTTAGTCAAATTTTGAATGCTATTAGCGCTATTTTACCTCAGATGGTTGTAGTTGGTATATGCCTATACTATCTGTTGAAGAAATTTAGCATTGATGGTGTTTTGTTGAGCCTAGGGGCATTTTTCTCCTTGTTGATCACTATTTTCTACGTAGTTGTTTTGCCTTACCTTTTTGAAAGTGAGATTATGGATATTTCTTCAGAATCCTATACTATTTTTCTAGCTATCGTTAATGTAATTAGTTTTTTTGCTTCAGTATTGTTTGCTGTAGGTTTAGTGTTATTGGTTAATAAAGTATTGAAAGCAAAAAGTACTACTTTTTAAAAGTAATTCATTTCTTTGGTTGAATGGTTTTTTATTGTATTGACCAAAATGTGAATCTTTGGATTGCCTATCTTTTTAATTTTAGGTATTTTTAGATAGTTGAACCTCAATGAAGAGATCTGAGGCATTCGATTAAAATACTGTACAAATTTGATTGTTCAATATTATTACATATTGAAGTGGTTTCTTTGCTTAGCATTATTGTTAATAATGAGCATTTGCCCTGCTTTTGGTCAAAAGCATTTGTTTAAACATTTTACAGTAGATGAAGGATTGCCAAGTTCAGAAGTTTATAATATTTACCAGACACAGACTGGCTACATTGTTTTAACGACAGATAGAGGTGTCAGTTATTTTGATGGACATGGGTTTTATAACTATTCATTATATGAAGGGCTTCCAGACAATACTATATTTCTAATGTATGAATCTGAGAAAGATGAAAAATTATGGTTTAGTACTTTGTCAGGGAAAATTTTCAACTATAATGAAAAAGGAATTGAAGTTTTACCAGAGTTTGTTGAGTTGACTAAAGCATCCAGCCTTAGCAAATTCATACGGTCATTTTACATTGATGATCAGGACGTTATTTGGATGGCTATCGATGGGAGTTCTACTGGGTTTTGGCAGTTGATAAATAAAGATAGTCTATTGACTCAGGCATTAACAGACACAGGGTCATACATCCAAGCAAAATTTATCGGTAGGGATAGATATGCTTTAACCAACCATACCCAAGGTAAAGAATGGAGAATTAAACTGCGGGACCAAACCGTTGTTGATCTTAGCGAAATAATGGAACAAAATGAGAAAGGGGAGTTTTTTCTGGAAATGTTGGAAGATGACTCATTTATTTATCTCCATTCACTTTATTCTATTTTAAGAGTGAGTAAAAAAGACCATTCATACGATCAGTACCGACCAGAGAAGGGTGCAATAGATGGTATATACTTTGATCGTCAAAACAATTTATGGGCCGGTGTGATCGATGGGGGAGCACTTAAATTTGAGAACAAAGATTTATCAAAACCCCCTAAGCATTTATTAAATGAGGAATCTGTCACATCCATTTTGGAAGATAACCAAAGTGGGTATTGGTTTACTACATTGGATAATGGCGTTTTTTACATGCCGTGGGAGGAATCTTATTCCTACGGTGAAAAAGAGCAATTATGCAGTGTAATTGCCTTGCAAGAAGGTAAATTATGGGCTGGATGTGCATTTGGAGAAGTAGTTGCTTATGAAGAAGGGACAATGGTTAAAAAGTATGACCTTTCACTTTCAAAAGGACATCATGAGATTCAGAGTATTGCTTGTTTAGCCGATAGAGTTTACGTAGTAGGCTCTAATAGACTCTATGAAATTATTAATGATCAAGTGAAATTAGCCTCCTATGGTGGAATTAGTAGAAAATTAATCCAGGACGAAGAAGAATTATGGGTAATAGGAAATGGTTTTTGTATTATCAAAAATAATAATGTAGCATTTGATTCACGAAGTATTAATTATCAAAATTGGGTTACTGGGTTAGCTAAAAAAAATGATTCCACCTATCTATTGGGCACCTTTTATGGAGTTTGGGAATTTGATGGTGAGAAAATATATCCTAATAATTATGGGAATGAAATCCTGAATAAAAGAATCAGCGATATCAAAGTAATGGAAAATTACACGCTGTTTTCCACCCCAGGAAATGGTGTTTTAATTCAAACCGTAGATTCTACTATTCACTTGAAAGAGGAGATAGGGGGGCTATTAAGTAATATCTGTAATTCCATTTATGTGGAGGATGATTCTACTTTTTGGGTGGCAACCAATAAGGGATTAAATAAGGTTCTATGGTCAAATGGTGGAGATAGAAAGCAATTGAGGATCAGTGGTATTACTAAAGAAGATGGTTTAAGGTCTTCAGAGATTAATCAAGTACTGGTGGATGATTCTTTTGTTTATATAGCAACCCATAAAGGCCTACATAAAATAACTAAGGCTTTTTTTGAAGAGAAAAAATATGATGTTCCTGTTTATATCAATAAGATCAAAATAGGGGGTAAAATGATCAGGTTTAACAAGGAGATAAACCTGATGCATGATGCTGGAGATATTCAGTTGAATTATGCGGCATTGTTCCTTAAAAATAAAGAAAATGTCACCTATAGGTATCGTTTAAATAAAGAGGATTCTTGGGTTTATACTAAAAATAGATCTGTTCAATTTTCTAATTTATCAGCAAATACTTATACTTTTTTATTAGAAGCATCTACAGATGGTAGAAGCTGGACGAGGGCAGTTAAGACAATAATTTTTAAAGTAAGCCCACCATTTTGGAAAACTAATTGGTTTTTACTTTTGGCAATGCTAGTAAGTGGATCTATTGTTTCTCTAATCTTCTTTTGGCGGTTAAATTATATTAAGAAAGAAACTGATTTGAAAAAAAAGGCACTGGTCTCTGAGTACATGGCACTCAAAGCTCAGTTGAACCCTCATTTTATGTTTAACTCACTCAACTCAATCAATAGTTTTATCTTAACGAATGATCGATTCCAGGCGAGCAAATACTTGACTAAGTTTTCAAAACTGATGCGTTTGACTTTAGATAATTCGATGGAACAAGCCATTGGTTTAGATAAAGAAATAGATGCTTTGAAGTTGTATTTAGAGATAGAGACTTTTAGGGCTGAAGGTAAATTTAATTTTGAAATTTCGTGGGAAGACGACATGATTCCTGAGAAGTACTATGTTTCACCTATGAATATTCAGCCTTTTGTAGAAAACGCCATTTTGCATGGTGTATTACCGTTGACCAATAGGAAAGGAAATATCAAAGTTTCTTTTAAGACCCATTCCGATACCTGTGTACTCTGTGTAGTAGCGGATAATGGAATAGGTAGAAAAAAAAGTGAACATGGAAATAAAGAGGTATTAAAAGCACATAAACCCAAAGGAGTTTCATTAATAAACAAAGGTTTGCAGGTATTGGGCGATCTCAAAGGACAATCTTTCGGGGTGAGTATATCTGATGAAACTATTGGGACTAAAGTAGAAATTATTATTCCAGCCAAAATAGTAAGAGATGATCAAAACAATTTTGATTGATGACGAAAAATCCTCTATTAAGGTGTTGAATGCACTTTTTAAAGAGTATTTTGATTTTATAGAAGTAATAGACACCGCTACCTCTGTGAAAACGGGTAAAGTATCAATTTTAAAGCATAACCCTGATTTAGTTTTTCTTGACATAAAAATGAATGATGGTACAGGCTTTGATCTATTGAAATCTTTACCATTTATTAATTTTAAAATAATCTTTATGACAGCTTATTCTGAATATGCTTTGAAAGCTATTAAGACACAAGCGTTAGATTATTTACTAAAACCAATAGATGTAGATGAGTTAACTGAAACATTATTAAGTTTTAAAAAAGAATTTGAAAGAGAAAAAAGTATTCAATGTAGCTATCCATCAAAAATTTTGGTCCCATATAAGAATGGAAGTATATATCTCGAGGTGAGTAAAATTATTAGGATAGAAGCACAAGGTAGTTACTGTAAAATCTTTGTGGAAGGGAAGGGGGATTATTTGATTTCCAACAATTTAAAACACTTTGAAGGTAAGATGAACCCAAATCAGTTTTTTAGATGCCATCATTCTCATCTTATTAATCTAGAGAAAGTAGAGTCGATCAATAATGAAGTAGGAATGGAAGTTGTTTTAACAGATGGTAGTAGAATAGATGTCTCTAGGAGAAAAAAAGCTGAATTTTATAAGGCAATGGACATTAATTTGAATTCTTAATTGAAATATCGTTTTCGAAAATAGCACTTTTAAAGAATAAAAGACCAACTATAAAGTAGTTTAGTCCAGTTGTGAATTTCCTTAATTTTTTAAGAGAAAATGAGTTTAACTTCAAGGCGACAAGCGGATGCCGAAAAGCTATTAAAAGAGTAGGCGAACTTACTATAATTTCATTTATGAAAAAGAGAATAAACTTAGACGCTTTAAAAGTGAAAAGCTTTGTGACTAGTATGAAAAGTAATAGGGTAAATACTGTCAAAGGTGGTGCAATAGGAAGTCATGAAAGAAAAATTGATTTTAATACCATGAATATTGATAATTGTGCTCATGACAGCAATGCATGTTATACCGATTATAAATGTCGTGATACTGGTTCTACTTCCGTATTAGATTAATATTAAGTGCTTTAGATTTGGATAGTGAATTGCCTTCATTGCGAGGGTGATTTTATTGACCAGCACTGGAGAATTAAAAGGCCTGCAACGACTTTGTTGAAGGTCTTTGTTTTTGATCCCTTTTTTACCAATCAAAAGGGATAACATTTAGATTACTTAATGTTTTGATATACCAAGATGGTTTAATTATTATTTTTCAAGAATAATTAATTTATATTGTATTATTTTAATGAGTAATATTTTGAACTTTTGATAGGGACAAAGCCCAGATTAACACACAAGATTGGTTATTTTTTTTATTGTATAGTAGTAGTGATTCCATTACTGGAAATGCTACTTTGGATAGGTGGATATAGACCTTATGAATACATTCCTTTTTCAATAAAGAGCCACCCGGAAAGGAGTATTGTTGCTCATGAAAAATTAGGTTTTCAGTTAAGAGAAGGGCTGTATCAAGTACAACTTAATAATAAAATAAACTACCAAGCATCTCACTCAGCAAATGGCTTAAGGACTTACCCTGAATTTGAAATTGATTCGAATAAGCTGGATATAGCTCTTTTTGGATGTTCATATACCTATGGGATGGGAGTGGATGATGAACAGGTAATGAGTGCTATTATGGCGAAAGAAATGTCAGCTTACAATGTAATAAATTATGGTGTGCCAGGTTATGGGAATGTGCAGGGCTACTATCAATTGCAAGAGCTGGTGAAAATAGGAACGCCTCCTTCAATTGCAGTGTTTAACTTTGCTGATTTTCATATAGAAAGAAATGTATTGAGCCCAGAATACCGATTGCATTTGAATATCGGTTATGTAAAAGCCAAACAAAAAAATAAAGTTGGTATGGATGAAAGTCACTTCCCATATGTTTTTTTTCAAGGCGATTCTTTAGTTTTTGGCCAGAAAGAATGGAAAGGCCTATATCAACATTGGCAGGGAAGAGAAACTTTTGCCTTAGTAAATTTATTACAAACCATATCAGATCAATTTGAGTCACATAGTATCGATAAAGAGATGATTTCTTTACAGTTGTTTCAACAAATTGCCGCTTATTGCGATCTGCATCACATTAGGTTACTGGTAGTAGGGCTTGCAAAGAATTCTACAACCTCACAATTTCTTTCTAGGCTAGATGGTATAGAAACATTAGATGCTTCTTTATCATTAGAAAATTCCTTGTATTCAAATTTGCCAATAGATTCTCACCCAAATAAAATAGCACATGCTTATTACGCTCAATCAATAATTAAATACTTATCCGAAAGTAAACCTAAATCCTAAAACCTTGTATTGGATCATATTTATCTTAAATACCTTATTTCTTACATTTATTTTACTTTATAGCGTTGTTCAGCTTTGCACTACAATTCTTTATCTTAAAAGTAGAAAACAAAAGAGAGTAATTACACCTGTGTTGGTTGATTATCCAGTAGTCACTGTGCAATTACCAGTATACAATGAGAAATATGTAATTACACGATTGATAGCTGCTGTGACTAAGTTTGAGTACCCAAGGGATAAACTTGAAATACAAGTATTGGATGATTCTGATGATGAAACAATTGACATTATCAAGGAATGTGTTCAATTGTATCAAAAGAAAGGGTTTGATATTAAACAAATTATTAGAAGTGAGAGAGTTGATTTTAAAGCAGGTGCGCTTAGCTATGGCCTACAAGAAAGTAAAGGAGAATTTGTAGTCGTATTTGACGCTGATTTTATACCATTTCCTGATTTTCTTAGCCAAACTATACCTTATTTTCAAGATGAATCTGTGGGTGTGGTCCAAGCAAGGTGGGGGCATTTAAATGAGACTTATTCTATTTTGACTCAGCTGCAAGCCTATGCATTGAATGCTCATTTCATTATTGAACAAACGGGAAGAAACAGCAGGGGACACTTTATTAATTTTAATGGAACAGCTGGAGTTTGGAGATCCCAGACTATTGAAGATGCTGGGGGATGGGAAGGGGACACACTTACTGAGGATTTGGATTTAAGTTACAGAGCTCAATTAAAAGGCTGGAAGTTTAGATATTTAGAGGAAGTGATAGCGCCAGCAGAGCTTCCTGCGGAAATGAATGCGTTAAAATCACAGCAATTTAGGTGGGCTAAAGGCGCGGCAGAGTGCACTAGAAAGAATTTACTAAGTGTTTTGAAAGCTTCTGATAAAAAGGTGAGTACTAAAATTCATGCGTTTTTTCACTTGCTCAATAGTTTTATTTGGGTTTGTCTACTATGCTCGGCAGTGTTGTTACTTCCTTTTCAGTATGTGGTAGATACTCAAGAAAGTTTTCGGCCATATTTAAATGTTTTTATCGTTTTTGAATTGTCATTCTTCTTTCTATTCTTTTTCTATATCACCGCTAATGTAGTAGCTAATCAATCTAACTCATGGCAAAAAGCGATGCTAATGGTGCCATTGTATCCTTTGTTTCTTACATTTTCAATGGGATTATCAATCTACAATACCATTGGGGTGATAGAAGGTTATTTTGGAAAGAAATCCCCGTTCATTAGAACACCAAAATTTAATATTACCAATTCGAATGACTCCATTCGTACAAAAGCATATGTTTCCATGAAAATTAACGCTGTTTCGTTGGCTGAGTTTTTTATGTTGATTTACTTTTCTTATTCTTGTTACATGACCTATCAATATCAAAATTACCAAGCATTGGTGTTTTTACTGATGATGGTTTCTGGCATTGCATTGGTATTTATAATGTCCGTTTTTCATCATGTGAAAGCAAACAGTAACGCTTAGTGCTCTTAAAAGGAATATATCGATTAACCTTTTTAGGAGGGCTGTTCATATTGTTGGCATGCTCGGTTTTTTGGGCCTCAAAACTGCAGTTTTCTTTTAAATTTGAAGAATTTTTTTCGGTAGATGATCCGGATATTCAATTCTATCACCTTTCTAAAGAGAAGTTTTCCAAAGGAGATGATGCATTGACCATAGGCCTTACAAGCAATCAGTCCATTTTTGATGTCAATTTCCTACATAAGATTGATTCGCTTGAAAAGAAAATTAACTTAATCGATGGAATTAAAGAATCAATATCTATTGTTTCTTTAACGAACCCAGTGAGAGGTATTTTTGGTGTAAGGGAAGTGCCTTTTGTGGATTTGTCTCAACCCAGTAAATTATCAGAGGATACAACTAATTTCTTTCTGTACCCAGATGTGCACCCTAAGTTTGTTTCTCCAGATAGAAAATCCACCTGTTTGTTTTTGATTTTGGAGAAAGAGGTCCCTGATGAAAGCATCACTCAAATAATGGACTATTTGGATGAATTTAAATTACATAAACATCACCTTTATGGTTTAAATATAGCACAAGAAGGTTATGAATCTAGCTTGAAGAAGGAAATGATATGGCTTTCTATATTAGCCTTTTCAATGATTATTTTGATTACTTATTTGTGCTATCGTTCCTATTCTTTTCTGATCATTGCTATTTTGTTTTTGATCTCTACAGTAGTAATTACCTTAGGGTTTACTTACTGGATGGGAGCTACTTTAAATGTATTAACAGTCACTATCCCTGCTATTGTTGCTATAGTCAGTATGAGTGATTTGATTCATATATTTTCACGATTTGTTGAGGAGGAAGAAGGAGCAATTGAAAGGAAGATAACCTTAGCCTATCAGGATATAGGGCATTCATTGCAACTCACCTCATTTACTACAGCCATTGGATTTTTAGGATTAGTTTTTACAGAGGTAACTCCTTTCATTCATTTTGGGATAATTACTTCATTTGGAATATTGGTTGCTTATCTTTTAACCTTGTTTTTAGTGCCAATTTTGATAGAGAAGATTGCGCATCAGGAAACCTTTTTTAATTGGTCCTTAAATAGAACCGGCCTATTTGATTTGATACTTTCCCATAGGGGAAAAATCTTATTAGGAGCACTTGTTTTGACAGGTTCTTCTATTTTCTTTGGGTCAAAAGTAGAGTTGAATACTTATATTTTTGATGATTTGGATGCGAAAGACCCATTGAGTAAGAATTTAGCTTTTTTTGAAAATAATTTCTTTGGTATTCGTGACTTAGAGCTGTACATCACCATTCAGGAACCTTATAATGCTTTTGATGAAGAAGTGGTACGACAGTTAGAAAACTTAGAAAATTACTTGTCTGAATCTTATCAGGCCAGAAGCGTTTATAGTTTGGCTACTCAAGTGAAACGTTTAAATAGAATGTATTATGGAGGCATCCCGTCAAAATATGAAATCCCAGAAAGATCAGCTCTTTTAGGAAGAGTGCTGGACTATCTGGAAAAAGAAAGGGATAATCCATTGGTACGATCACTAGTGAGTGAAACATCTGATTTTACAAGGATACAGGTGAAATCAAATGATTGGGGCAGTGCGATTACAAAGGTAAAAAATGACCAGTTAAGGTCTTATTTAAATGCTAATATAGACAGTGAGGTCATGACTGTAAAATTAAGTGGAGAACCACTTTTTTTAGATGAAGGAAACGAGAAAATAACAAAACATCTCTTTATAAGCTTATTAGGTGCATTGATCATCGTAATTTTAATTGTTGGGTTTATATACCGGTCTTTCAGTATGTCATTGATTGCCATAATCCCTAATGTATTGCCATTGATCGCCATGTTTTTGTTAATGTATTGGCTTGATATCAGTTTGAAAAAATCTACGGCCGTAGTATTTACTATTGCTTTTGGGATAGCAGTAGATGATACCATTCATTTTTTAAGTAGGTTAAAAACAGAATTGAGCAGAAAAGTGCCCTTAAATCTTGCACTTAATAAAACTTTTCATTCTACAGGAAAAGCTATCTTGATCACTTCTTTTTTGCTAATTGGTGGATTTGGGAGTTTTGCATTCTCTACTTTTCAATCTACTTTTCTTACTGGCACCATGGTCAGTATCGCCCTAGTGTCTGCTTTAATTGCAGACCTTATTTTACTGCCTTGTCTAATTATGATGTTTTATAAGGAGAAATAGATTTTGAACTTGAGATTCTAGCCTTTAGATACTATGATCCTTCATGAAATAGGTTACCAGTTCTTTAATTGACGGTTTATTGGGCCTTACATTTAGTACACCGTCGATGGTCTTAGCGAATGCGACCACTATCGATTTACTCAGGTGCAAACGTTTTATATTGAATCTCCTGAGAATTTGAATCCCTAAGGGATATTAATTCCCCGACTCTTGAGTCGATCATTAAATTATTGCCCATAGATACCCCGTACCCTTGGGTCGGGGTTGGTTCATTTGAAAATTAGTAACTTTAATTGGATTTAAAATTACTGGCATCCAAGTAAAACTGAAATTGAAGAAAAACTGTTCTTGATATCGTTTAATCAAAGATTATTTCTGAAGTTCAAAAACACCCCCTATAAATCAATCGAAGGGCTGACAACTCTAGCTTTCGTCCGTTTTTTCCATGCCGCGAGGGCGGACTCCTGAAAAAAGGGCGGCCGCCAAAAAAATCAACAGGGTCGCCTGGCGAATAATTTAAAGCTCCTACCCTAAACCCGGCAGCGGCCGACCGTCTCGCACACCCTGCTAAATGATCACCGCGACGGCGTACCGTGCCAACCCTCCAAAATGTATAAAAATGAAAACCTTTTTCTCGGATACTAGTAATTAACTATTAGTTTTTGGCTTACAATAATTTCCAAATACTCCTGCAAAGACAATTTCATCGACATTTAACAAGACTTTAAACTTCTATCAATCAATCACTTAATAACAAACTACCAATAGTATATAAAAATAATCTACACCAACTGTAACAAATCCATTTTTATAGGCACTTATTTACTGAAACTTAATAAAATAAAAAGATGAAAAAGACAATAAACTCCATGGCAACATTACTAGTAATTTTACTGATTGGAATATTCCCTTTCAACACACAAGCCCAAAAATTCAAAAGGGAAAATACAGTTCTTTGGAAGGTGGAAGGCGATGACATTAAAACCTCTTATGTAATGGGAACATTTCATATGCTTCCTCAAAAGGAGTTCGAACTAAAAGACAAAGTAAAAGATGCCTTTCAGGAATCTAATCAAATAGTCTTAGAATTGGATATGGACGACCCAAATATGAATACAGAATTCATTAAAAATTTAGCTCTTCCTGAAGGAAAAACAATCGATAAACTTCTTTCAAGCGATGATTATAAGATACTTGATAATCAGCTAAAGGAAATTAATGGGCAAGGAATCGCTCCGTTCAACGGTTTTAAGCCCTTAATCCTTACTTCTCTTGTGACTATGAATCTTATGGGAGAGAATCCTGCAAGTTTTGAAATGACATTTATAGAAATGGCTAAAGAACAAAATAAAGAAATTTTAGGGCTTGAAACTGTTGCTGAGCAAGTAGCCGTATTTGATGGCATTTCATATGAGTCACAATTAAAAGATATCATTGATATGATTCAAGAAAAAGATAAAAGTGCAAAAGAAATAAATGATATGTTAGGTATGTACAAGAGTGAGGATATAAATGCCTTAGAATCATATATGACAAAAAACATGGACTCTAAAGAACAAAAAGAAGTATTGCTTGATACTAGAAATAAAAATTGGATACCTAAAATAGGTCAATTAGCTTCTGAAAAAAGTACATTCTTTGGTGTAGGGGCTGGTCATTTAGGAGGAAAAAATGGAGTAATTGCCCTATTGAAAAAAGCGGGCTATAAAGTGACTCCAGTAAAAGGTTAAAACAAAAAAGGTCAAAAACTCAAAAACCTGTAACATCAAGTTTGATGTTACAGGTTAATTGTTTCATAACTAGTAAAGCTATATGTAGAACTAGCTAAATATGATTTTGTTAAAAAAAAGGGGACTTTTTTTACAATGATCAAAATGAAGCGAAGCGACCAAGTCCTATCCAATCTCTATCTCAATCTTACTGGTAAGTGCTTTTCCAATACAGGTTAATACATACCCTTCTTCTAATTCCTTTTGGGATAATCCATCTGCATCCTCAGTAGTTAACTTTCCTGATACACATTTACCTCTACAAGCTGTACAAAGTCCGCTTTGACAAGAATAAGGCATATCAACATCTGCATCTAAACCAGCTTCTAATACGGTTTTTCCAGCAGGGACTTCAAACTCATGTACTTCTCCATCGATAGTAATTTTTGCTAGTGCAGCCCCTTCAGCGCTTGTCGTACTTTCTTCTTCACTTGTTGCATTACTCCCAGCAACAAAACTCTCTTTATTTTTATTTTCAGGAGGTACTCCTAACTCGTTTAGTGTATCAAAGACAATATCCATCAAGGGCTCTGGGCCGCAAGTATAATATTCTGTCTTTTCTAATGAATGTTGAGGCAATTCTGTCAAGATTTTCTTCAGCTTGTCATTGTTAAGCAATCCACTATATCCTTTCCAATCTTCTGGAGCTTCATTTAATACATGTGTCAACTTAAATCTATTGGGGTGTTTGGCTGCAAGCTTCTCCAATTCATCATAAAAAATGATTGATTTTTCATTATTATTAGCATAAACTAATGAAACTATCGATTTCGGCTCACGTGCCAAAACAGCCTTTAAAATAGAATTAAGTGGTGTAATTCCACTCCCTCCTCCTAATAGTATAATATGTCTTTCCTGATCTATCTGGTAATCTAAGGTAAACATTCCCATAGGAGCCATTACTTCCACCTCATCATCCGCCTTTAAATGGCTATTGATGTAATTTGACATTACTCCGCCTTTGACACGTTTCACGGTAACTCCTGGGTGTTCGTCAACACCCGGTGTAGTACAAAGAGAATATGCCCTTCTTATTTTCTTGCCTTCTATGGTAAAAATAAGTGTCAAAAACTGGCCTGGCAGATAGGCAAGACCACCTTCAGGGTTTTCAAATATAACATTGACAGCCTCTTCTGTCATCTTTACCACTTCTTTTACCTTCAGAGTCAAATACCGTTCATCTGTGGGTAATTGACTTTTATCTGTTGATTTACTTTTTTTCTTAAATAATCCAAAAACCATTATCCTAGTCTTTTATATGCTATTCTTTATATTAGGGATTCATAAAAGAATATGTGAACCCTATTTGTTCAATAGATTTATCAAAATAAGATGCAAAGGTAGACCAGTATTCTTTAATTTAGCCCACTCTAAATAAAAAACTATGGACTTAAATGAACTGAGTGCTATTTCACCTATAGATGGTAGGTATAGAAGTAAAGTAAATAACCTTGCAGAATATTATTCTGAATTCGGATTAATCAAATATCGAGTAAAAGTTGAAATACTTTATTTCATTGCTTTATGCGAAAAGCCTCTCCCACAGCTAGAAAAAGTGGATAAATTTCTTTTTGATCAACTACATAGCATTTACGAGAATTTCACTTTGGAAGATGCTCAAAAAATCAAGGAAATAGAACAGACCACTAACCATGATGTAAAGGCTGTAGAATATTTCTTAAAAGAGAAATTTGATTTACTAAGACTATCAGATTATAAGGAGTTCATACATTTTGGTCTTACCTCACAAGATATCAATAACACGGCTATCCCAATGTTATTAAAAGATTCTTTAGTTTTTGAAGTTTATCCACTTTTAGACAGGTTAATCAAACTCATGTTTGAAAAAGCTGACGAATGGAAGCATATTCCAATGTTAGCCAAAACCCATGGCCAGCCAGCTTCTCCTACCAAGCTGGGTAAAGAAATTAGAGTCTTTCACGAAAGAATGGTTCAACAGACCGACAGAAGTGAAACCATTCCATATGCAGCTAAATTTGGTGGGGCCACAGGCAATTTCAATGCCCATTATGTTGCCTATCCCAATGAAGATTGGCATGCCTTTGGGAATAAGTTTGTGGAAGCTTCATTAGGGCTTACCAGAAGCAAACCTACTACTCAAATAGAACATTATGATCACTTAGCTGCATTGATGGATTCATTGAGAAGAATTAATGTAATTCTTCTTGATTTCAGTAAAGATATATGGCAGTATGTTTCCATGAGTTACTTCAAACAAAAAATCAATAAAAATGAAGTTGGATCTTCTGCTATGCCCCATAAAGTAAACCCTATTGACTTCGAAAATGCAGAAGGGAACTTGGGAATTGCTAATGCCTTACTAAACCATTTTAGTCACAAACTACCTATCTCAAGGTTACAAAGAGATTTAACTGACAGTACTGTTTTAAGAAATATTGGGGTTCCTATCTCTCACATAGCGATTGCTCTCCATTCTTTAGTAAAAGGGATCAACAAATTAGAGGTAAATGAAAATGCTATTCAGAAAGATTTAGCAGATAACTGGGCAGTAGTTGCTGAAGGGATACAAACTATTCTAAGAAGGGAATCATATCCTAATCCTTATGAAGCACTTAAAACACTGACTAGAACTGGTGACACAATCACGGAAAAGTCTATTAAAGAATTTATAGAACAGCTGGACGTGAGTGATTCAATCAAAAATGAGTTAAAAGCCATTACTCCTTATAACTACGTAGGGAAGTGATCATATACTGTCAAGAAAATGACTTTCAATTGTTTTGCATAAACTCTAGAATCCAAACTCAGTATATATAATCAAAGCATATAAAATGGATACTACAAAAGAATTAAATATAGATAGAAAAAGGCTAGATAGTGCCTATACATATGATGCCTATCGTGAGTTAGTTGTTGAACTGGTAGAAAAAAAGATGACTTCAGGGCCAAAACAACATGAAGATTTAGCACATTATACTGAGATGAATAACCAGCGAATGAAGCGCGTTGATAAAACTACTCAGATTACTGAATCTTTAGCTGAAGAAATTAAAAAGATTAAGGAGCCTCAAACTTGGATATTACTTACAGAATCATGGTGTGGTGACGCCGCATATAATGTCCCAGTTATTAATAAGTTAGCGGCTTTAAATGATCTAATAGAATTAAAACTATTCTTCAGAGATGAAAACGCTGATATCATGGACAGATATCTAACTAATGGAGGTAGGTCTATTCCAAAATTAGTTATTTTCCCTAAAGACTCTATGAAAGAATTAGGTACTTGGGGGCCTAGGCCAGCCGAATTACAAGTCATTTACGATGATTGGAAAAATGACCCGAACAAAGTTCCATATAAAGAATTCAATGTAACTATTCAGAAATGGTATGCTAAAAACAAAGGTGTAGCCATGCAGAAAGAAATTGAAGAATTATTTAAACAGATCAATAAGTAATTAACAAATCATATTCTTTCAAAAAAACACTATCTCATATAGAGATAGTGTTTTTTTGCTTTCATATTAACTAGCTAAATAAATTTCTTCTGATATTTTAGTCTATCATTAACCTTCTTTTTAAAACATTTGCATTTTGATAAATACTCAACAGGTATGTACCGGTCTTTTCTCCTGTAAAATCTAAAGTACACTTATTGTTACTTAGGAATGGCACTTTACCAGTTTTCACTAGCCTTCCACCCATATCATATAATTGATAACTTGTTTGATCAGTTTCTTGGTTAGCCATTGTAATATTAAAAATCCCACTACTTGGATTAGGAAAAATATCCACTACGACCGGGCTCAATTGGATAAATACGATAGGTGAATATTCAAAATCCCCATCAAAATCTATTTGTTTTAAGCGGTAGTAAACAATCCCTGATAAAGAGTTTTCATCTAACCATTTATAAATATTTCTATCAGAAGTGGTCCCATTTCCTTTTACGTCACCCAAAGTTTCAAAATCTAAACCATTTGTACTTCGCTCTATTTCAAATCGATCGTTATCTAATTCAGAGGCTGTTTCCCAAACGAGCAATGCTTGATCATTTTGGTTTTCAGCATTAAAACTGATTAATTCAACAGGTAAGGTCACAGAAGTAATACCAAAGGATACTCTATTTCCTCCACCGGCTTCATAATAATCCAATACCAAATCAGTTGGCCCGCTCAAAGTAACCGTAGCTGTATTAGTTCTGTACCCATGTGCCCCATAATCATTGATAATATAGGTAGCTCCCCCGTCCACACTTATTTTTACTCAACATTATTCGTTGAAATAGCAGGTCCTCCCGATAACCTATCGGAATTCTTCTTTTTTACAGATTAAGGTTCTTCTGTTCTTCGTTTAAGATATTTGGTAAAGTTAAAACTAACTATAGGAGATTATCAAGGTTGATTTTGTATACCTAACATATCTGAGCAACTTCTCTAGTTTAGGTGATCTCTGAGGACACAGATCAAGGCGGTATTTGTAGATAAAAAGCTACTGGCATCCAAGTAAAACTGAAATTGAAGAAAAACTGCTCTTGATATCGTTTAATCAAAGATTATTTCTGAAGTTCAAAAACACCCCCTATAAATCAATCGAAGGGCTGACAACTCTAACTTTCGTCCGTTTTTTCCCGCCAAGCGGCCTTGTTGATGAAAAAAGGACCGCGCGACGGCCGCCAAAAAAATCAACAGGGTCGCCTGGCGAATAATTTAAAGCTCCCATCCTAAATCCGGCAGCGGCCGACCGTCTCGCACACCCCGCTAAATGATCACCGCGACGGCGTACCGTGCCAACCCTCCAAAATGTATAAAAATAAAACCTTTTTCTCGGATACTAGTAATAAAAAGCTATAACAAATAAACCGTGATCATGCCTAATTAACAATTATATAATTATTATTTAGTAACCCAAGCTCGATTAATAATTTCTTCCCTTTTTTAAGTTCTTAACTCGCACATTTAATTCATTTACAAGCTTTTGTCTAGCGCACCGTCAATCTATCTGAGGGCAATCTCAAACAGCAAGGGCTGCCCCAGTTCCACTGTAGCAGAAAATCTTCAAAACTGTTTCGGAATCTTTAGATTTAGACGTAGACCTTCTATGTGTACTTTTTAAAAGCGAGCTAAGGTTACTAGTTTATACAAGGCAACAAAAGCAGAAACATAGACCTCTACAAAACCTTTGGTCATATTCTCTCTAAAGTAATTTCAGTTTTTTTTGAATCTGCTATTCTTTTATTTTAAGCTTCTCTCCTATTTGAATAGAAGCATCTGATTTGTTATTTATTCTTATCAGATCCTTAACAGAAATGTTATATTTTTTAGAAAGACTATAAAAAGTTTCTCCCGGTTTTACTTCATGATAATTTGCAACTTCCTCTTCTATTTTAGTAGCGTCTGCTTTTTCCTTATCCTCTGGTACTTTCTCCTTTTTTATTATTTTTTGTTCAATGAAAGTTCCTGATACTTTTAGTTTTTGACCGATACTGATGGAGGCATTTTCATCCAATTGATTCCAATCAATTAGTTGAGCTACTTCAATATCGTATTTTTTAGAAATCCCATAAGCTGTTTCACTTGGCTGCACTAAATGATAGAGCACTTTTTCACTGGGAATTTCTACTGCTGCTTCAGGACTTTCAAAAGGGGTTTTCAATTGCAGTTTTTGACCAATGTCCAAAACTGTATTGTAAGGATCCAGACTATTCCATTCCAGAATATCATTTATAGAAACTCCGTATTGCTTTGCTAAACCAAAAAGTGTTTGTCCTGCTTCAACTATATGAATATCAAAATCACCTTTTTCTATTTTATCCTCTACTGATTCACTTTTGACTTCTTCTACTATTAGTATTTCTTTCTTAGCGGTATTATTAGGTTCTTTCTTTTCAGTGATCTCCTCTTGTTTTTCCTCAATCTTCTTACTAACCACCGGTGGTTTTGAAATTACTTTTTTAGGTTTTTCTTCCTTTTCCTTAGGCTTAGTGATAACCTTCGCGGCTTTCTTCTCTTTAGGGCTTACTATTTCCTTCTCAACAGTTTTATTGCTGTATTTTGGATCTATATCAACCACAAAATTATTGACCTGCTTGGGTTTTTTCTTACTCAACCATAATACCGTCCCAGCTGGGGGCGTATTTTTCAATTTATTGTATTTCTTAAGTTTTTTAAGTTTCAAACCATATTTCTGAGAAACATCCCAAAGATTTTCATTCGGCATCAAAACGTGAAAAGCAATCTTTGATTTCGATTTCTTCGCTTTTAAATAATAGATTTTTCCTGACTTGACTTTATTCTTTTCCGTCAGGTCATTGAATTTCTTGAACTTGCTTGGCAATACGCCTCCTTTTTTTGCTAATGAAGTAATGTTATCACCAGATTCTGCCAAAATCCCATCAATCCCATTAACACTTACATAGACTACATCAGCATTTTCCAATCCCTTTTTAAGGTACTTTGCATATTTGCTACTTGATTTTTTAATAACTACAGGAACAGTTGGCTCATTGGAATTAGTATTTTTCTTCCCTTTTAACTTCTTATCTGAGATTTTTCCTCTCACTGGTAAGATTACTGCATAAGTCTTATCAGTAGGTACAGCACCTTTTTTCAGCCATTTGTTATAATAAACCAACAAATCTTTATCTAACTCAAATTTGGATGCCATTTTACTGATCGTTTCGCCGCTCCCTTTAGTGTATTCTTGTAAAAAAAGACCTTCAGTGTGTTTTCCTCCTATTTCATTTTGAAAAGCAATTTTATGAGCCAAAAATGTTTTGATATACCAGTGTGTCTTTTTGTTAATAGTCATTTTAGAGGCCCCATAATTCTCCTCTTTCACATATTTTCGCGCTCCTCCCCTTCCTGTGTTGTAAGCCATTAATGCATATACCCAATTTTTATAATAAAAATTATTGGTTTTCATATATTTAGCTGCACCACGAGTAGCAGAAACAATATTCATCCGCTCATCAACTTGTTTGTCAATCCTCAAACCTACCTCCCTGCCAGTGAAATCTTTGAACTGCCAAAATCCCACGGCATTTGCCGAAGAAACTGCATCACCAATCAAAGCACTTTCTTGTATTGATAAATACTTGAAATCATCGGGGAGATTCTCTGCTTTAAATACTCTTTCAATAATAGGAAAATATAAATTGACTCGATCAAGCTTAATCTTGAAGTATTTATCACTTGCCCTTAAAGAATTTACCTGTTTTTGGATTTCTGCTCTGGCACCTTCAGTTATTTTAAGTTTAACACCTGCAAACTCCATTTGTGAGGGTACTTTTGGAATGTCAGCATATCCAAACAAGCTACCAAACCAAAGAAATGTAAATATTATAATACTTCTCATCTATAATTTTCTCAATACCATTAAACCATCCCTTAACGGAAACAGCACATTCTCTACTTTAGGATCATCTTGAACAGCCTGGTTAAAATCTAACAATGCAGCGGTTACTTTATCAAGTTTCTTTCTGTTTTTTTCCAGCACTTTGCCACTCCAGAGTACATTATCCAATATAATAAATGTCCCTGGTGTAATTTGATCTATCAAAAGATCATAATAGTGTTGGTAATTTATTTTATCCGCATCTATAAAAATCAAATCCCATTGATAGGATAAGGATGGGATAATTTCATCCGCACTCCCTATTTTCAACTCCAATAAATCCTTATAGGGTGATTCATTAAAATACCTTTTCACCCTATCCTCTAGCTCCTCATTAATATCTATAGTCACTAGCTTTCCACCTGGAACTATCCCTTCTGCTAGACACAACGCCGAGTAACCAGTAAAAGTACCAATTTCAAGGACATATTTTGGCTTCATCATATGTGACAACATTGATAAAATCCTTCCCTGTAAATGCCCGGAAAGCATTCTAGGTTTTAAGACACTTAAATTGGTCTCACGATCTATTTTTTTTAATAAATCGTTTTCCTCCATACTCTGTGACTCTATGTAACGCTGCAGATCTCTGTCAAGAAATTCCATCGTGCAAAAATATTCAAATGTATAGAATTTCTTCTTTTAATTTAATTTACTTTAACGCTCTGGTGAAATTTAGCGTAAATGACCATTTTAAAACAGTGGCCTAATTTCATCTATTGAGGTAGGGATCAATTAATCTATGGGGAATTCCAATACCTCCCAGTTGCTTTTTAAACTTATTTTTCCCTGATACTCATTTCAAAATATTCATTTAGACCTACTAAATTCCATTTTCGATGTCTTGTCTCAGAAAAACTCTCTTGTTCAAAACTTCAAATCGAGTTTCAAAGACTCCAAAAATAGAAAGATGAAATTCAGTTCTTTTTTACTGGTATCCAAGTAAATAATTTAATGCGTTTTACTATCCAAAATTTCTACTTTAAGTTCTTCATATAGGAGGGTTGGCCTGTCAAAAACCCCGGCAGAGCCGCGATGGCATAGGCCGTGCCCGATTGGGGAATTAACATCCTTTAGGGATTAAAAACTAAATAACAGGGATGTAAGTGCTCTATATCAAATGTTCAGTTAAAGCAAGAATAGAATCCTAAGCGATTTTGATACTAAACCTCGTGATTTAATTATCATTCTAACTAGAAATGAACCAACCCCGACCCAAGGGTACGGGGTATCTATGGGCAATAATTTAATGATCGACTCAAGAGTCGGGGAATTAATATCCCTTAGGGATTAAATTATTATCCAGTTTCTTGTTACTTTGTGCTATGATAATTTTATAGGTGCACTTATATCGCTTAGGTTACTGCCAATAAACTCATTACTGCACTTGACATTAATTAACAAAGTAGTAATCACTGGTCAGGCCTATGCTCTATTCACTATAAAATCACAAACTGTATTGGCACCATAGATAGATATAGAACTATAGTGAAAAAGACAATTTTCTTATACGGTATCACCATGGCAATCCTCATTGCCATACTCAAAATCATAGAATATCGATATACAATAAAAAAATTTGATATTGATCTCTATTTAGGGGTGGTCGCCATTATTTTCACAGGCATTGGTATATGGACAGGCATACAACTTTTAAAAAGAAAGGAACAAAAAGAAGGAATCACTCACACTAATGAAGCATTTGATCAGACTCACGTGAATCACTCTGACAAAGTCTTATTGAGTGAAAGAGAAAAAGAAGTATTGCTTAGTATGTCTGAAGGTTTGTCTAACCAAGAAATTGCAGATAAACTCTTCATCTCTATACATACTGTAAAAACTCACTCTTCCAATTTATTTTCAAAGCTGCAGGTCAAAAGGCGTACTCAAGCCATCCAAAAATCCAAAGAATTGGGCATCATTTGATTTTAACGCTCATACTAAAGGATGAAAATTATGAATTGGTACTTTAGTATGAGTAATTTTTTAACTATTTTTCATTCATTTGGGGCATCGGAAACGAACTATTGAAAAATTTAACTGACAAGCTAGAATCTATCAGTTGATACTTATTTATTGATCAATAAAAATAGAGTAGTGCTTTTGAGTTATAAAGTCTAAACCAAATACTTATGAAAAGAATAATTTTAATCTACGGTCTCATCAGTGGAATAATCATTGCAATCTTTATGCAAATACAATTCTCCGGCATGCTGGATAATATGACCTACGGTGAATTGTTTGGGTACTCAAGCATGGTGATCTCTTTCTCTATCATTTTTGTAGCGGTAAAAAAATATAGGGATACGCTTGATAACCAAAAAATCAGTTTTCTACAATCATTCTTAATAGGACTTGGTATCTCATTGATCGCCACACTATTTTATGTAGTCAGTTGGGGTTTCATAGATGGCTTTACGAATGGTAGTTTCCTTGACACGTATGAAGCTTCTACCATGAAGGCCTTGCAAGAAGAAAATGCCAGCAGTGAGAAAATAGCCGAAGCAAAAGAATCTATGGAGTATTATCGTGAGTTATATAAAAACCCAATTACCAAAGCGGCAATTACTGCCATAGAAATATTTCCAGTTGGACTATTGATTACAATAATTACTTCACTTTTCTTCTGGATAAAGGATAAAGACAAGTAGTTAAGAAAATGAGCCTTAGAAACACTTAGGTAAGTAATTTACAACATCCGATTTACTAAAATAAAGAAACTAAAATGAGTAAAAAGAAAGTAACAGCAGGGCAAAAGCGTGTTAATTAATGATAGTAAAGATTTATTTTGGATTAGGCATATTATCCCCTCTGGGGATAACTCCAGTCTCATAATGTATTGATTTTGTATTGAAAAAGCGGAATGACCTTCTGTCTATGTTTCTTC
>CALGOB010000015.1 GCA_937958005.1 uncultured Cyclobacteriaceae bacterium | reverse complement strand
AAATGAACCAACCCCGACCCAAGGGTACGAGGTATCTATGGGCAATAATTTAATGATCGACTCAAGAGTCGGGGAATTAATATCCCTTAGGGATTAAAGCCATTTTTTACGTTTAAAGTAAATAACCATAGATAAACTAATCACGATAAGAACTCCCCAAAAAGTGGGATAAGCGTAAGGATAATCTAATTCTGGAAAATACTTGAAATTCATACCATAAATTCCTGCCAAAAAAGTCAATGGAATAAAAATGACGGAATAAATAGTCAATAACCGAATGATTTCATTTAATTTATTTGACATACTAGTATGGTAAATATTAAGCTGATCTGATAACAATTCCCTGTACGTTTCAATGGCTTCAGTAGCATAAGTAACGTGATCCAGCAAATCCTTGATGAACGATTTGTTTTTCTTATCTAAGAAGTCACTTTTTTCTAATTGGAAAATTAGTTCCCTTACAGGACGAATCACTTTTCTGAGATAATTAACTTCTTTCTTATAAAAATTAATTCTTTCAAGTATCTCACTTTTAGGATTCTGAAGAATTTCCTGATCAATTTCTTCTATCTTATCTCCAAATTTCTCTATTGAATAAATGTAATGATCTACAATAGCATCGATAAGAGCATAGGCTAAGTAGTCTATTGACCTATTTTTTATTTTTGTTTTGGGCTTCCGAATTCTATTACGCACACTATTTAGTACATCTCCATTAATCTCCTGAAAAGTGTACAATGACTCATTAGATAACACCATGCTGAATTGTTCAGATATCATAATTTGTTCATTTTCATCGTATCGAATCATACGTAGGACTATATAAAGATAATCTCCATACTCCTCACATTTTGGCCTTTGTCTCGTATCAAGAATATCTTCAAGCAGTAATGGATCCATTTTGTAGTGGTTTCCTATTGATTCTATAATAGAAGCATCATGAAGTCCATTTACATTAACCCAGTTTTTATATCTTGCATCGATTGATGTAAACGCCTGGTCTATATTCCCAATTTCAGTTTCAATGATACTAGTATCATTGTATTGAATTAGGTCAATGATAGGTTTTTCCATTTTTTGTTCACCAACAAAAATCAGGGAACCAGGGGCACTTCCATGTTTAGTATTGTTTTCAGTAAACACTTGTGTCATAGTATTGATAAATCATTATTTACAAAAGTAAGATATAAAAGAAAGGGTTAGGCTTTTTCCGTAGTAACAGGAATGTTGGTTTTACACACCCCATCTTCGGTAAGACTTTCAGTCATGATTGACTTTGATCTTAAAATACTTATAAAACATCTAGTGCATAATTTTCAACCTCCTTGCGTTAAGCATATGGTTTTATCTTTTCATTTACTCCATTTTGTATAATAACTTCTTTTTAACCCGAATGATGCATTAGACTTTTAAGAGAAATTCATAAATGGCTGTTAGATAGCTGCTTAAATTCTGATTTGCAACGCAGACATAGTCTCCATTATGGTGAGTAGGAAATTAGGATTTAAGTGGCTAAATGACTGTAAGTTATGGTTTGTATCAAATTTCTATTGCATCATTCGGGTTTAAATTACGCTTGCAATGTGAATATTAGTTCCGTCGTTATGTGTAATAAGTATAAGCTGGTTAGCTTGTATGGTAAAACCTCTCTTAAATTAGTAGCAATTAGAATATTTTGAAGATCCGGAACTCAATCCTCAGAAGAAAACGAAATCACAAGAATTTCAACCTTTTCAATAATGTTATTATTCTCTCAGAAATTGAGAAAAACGTTTTTTCATCTTCCCCTGCAACTAAAATTACATCATGGCAAGAAATGATACTTACAGGATGTTCAAATTCTTCAATGCATTTATTTATTAACCAGTCGGCTATTAAAAGCATATAAAGTAGAGTTTATCACGGCAGAATGATTCTGGTTGCCTTGTTACCTTTTTGCTCAAGTTTGTCAACTAATAATTATGAATTCATAATTACTTTGACAGGCTCAGAAAAGTAAAATTTAGCAGGAGTTTTATCTATTCAAAAACCAACCGTGACAATGCCTAGTCATTACAAATATTTAATTATCAATTGTTTACGGCTTAGAAAACATGGTTAATTCAGGCCAGGTTAATAGCGCATGGATTTAATCTATTGAGCAAGTAGCTTATCATTAATTACCTTAAACTGCATTTAAGCAATAAAAATTTATCATCCTCCTGTAAGCTTCTGGACTGATAATTTATTAATGATTCCATGTAAAGAAGTTTGTAAAACACCCAACTTATCACTAGCCATTCAGTTACTTTACTAGTTTTTTTCAGTGCATTCAAAGTAGCTTTTTCAGAATCAGTAATTACCAATATGCTTTGTGAAAAATGTATGATACCAATTTAGGTTTATGAGAGCGCTATCTGTTAACAAATTTAATATTTGCCTTGCGTTTACGCCCTACATACCTAAATTGGTATGACTCCTAAATTTTGATTTAAAAAAGCCCATCCTTAAAACATTTTTCAGATGAGCTTCAACTGCGAAATTTGCGTTTTTTATTCGGTCATTAAACTGGTGATAAGTTGAGATACTTCTGTATTATCAGGTATCAAGAAAATTTCTGTTCTTCTATTTTTTGACCTATCCTTCTCGGATAAATTTGGCACTTGAGGATTGTATTTACTTTTGGCCAGTGCAGTCATTTTCCACGGCTTAGTTCCATTCTTTTCCAATTCATTTATGACTGCAATGGCACGTTGTGCACTTAAATCCCAATTATTAAATTTCTTAGATATAAACGGTTGATCATCTGTATGTCCAGCAACCCAAACTTTTACTTGGTCATCCAAAGCATTTTTAATCGCATTAGACATATCTGAAATTAATTCTAGTCCTTTATCACTTATTTCAGTACTTCCTGTTTTAAAAAGAATTTCATCGTCAAGTTCTATGAGCAAAAATCCATTTAACTGTTCAATTTCCCAATCAATTGTCTTTACATCATCTAGAAGAGTTTTTACATCTGACAAGTGGGATTTTTGATTAGTAAGTAATTCTTCTAAAGAATCTAATTTATCTATTTTAACATTTAAAATTTGAGTTTGTTCTTTTAGGGCTTTTGATTGTTCGTCAAGTAATATGTCCTTTTGAGCTTCAAGCCTAGCGTAATTTACACTATCTTTTTTTATCTTTTCCTCAAGGAAACTTTTTGATTCGAGTGCCGTCTTGTATTTTTTTTGTCCTACACAACCCGTTAAAAATAAAATGATTGTAATAGCGAAAAAGGGAGAAAGCCTTGCTGGTAATTTATTTTTTAATTTATTCAAAAATTTCATATTAAGTTTTTATTTAGTTTGGCTTAATAACTGAAAAAACCATTCCAAGAATCAGAGTTTAATTTTAAGGCTCTCAAAAGGCTTTTTGATTTGGTATATGTTGAATATCTAAGAAAGGTGTATGCTTTTTTCTACACTAATTGCTTTGATCGTATTCTATTTGAAAGGAAAGAAACACGTATCACTTAAACTAGGTTATACTGGGGTTGTGTATGTTTATTAGCTTTATCAGTCTTTTTTACGAGTATCTGAGAAAAATGATATTTATCTTTATGTTTCCCCAAAAACAATTACACTTAGTATTACCAATAGCTTAATATCTTATCAAAACCCAAACATAAAAAAAGCCTAACTTCCGTAGAATGTTAGGCTTTAAAATGTGATTCCTCAGGGGTTCGAACCGCAATGGCGGACCACCTGGACCCACGACTTAAAAGGACATTGCTCTACCAGCTGGGTCAAGAAATTTTCTACTAGCCTTTTAAAGTCATAAAATGAATCAAGTGATAAACCCACTGAAATAACTCTACACCCACTCTGACACTCAAACTATTTTAAAAGTGTAAATAATGAACCAACTCCGACCCAAGGGCACGGGGTATCTGTGAGCAATAATTTAATGATCCACTCAAGTCGGGGCGCCCGGCCACGGGAATTAATATCCTTTTGGGATTAAATATCGCAACACGTTTTAACCATCAAAAACTCAATTACCAATAGCTTAATATCTTCTCAAAACCCAAACATAAAAAAAAGCCTAACTTCCGCAGAATGTTAGGCTTTAAAATGTGATTCCTCAGGGGTTCGAACCCTGGACCCACGCCTTAAAAGGGCGTTGCTCTACCAGCTGAGCTAAGAAATCTTTTTTTACTATTTTTGTATTCTCAAGGATCGTTTTCCTTAATGAGGTTGCAAATATAGAATAGTTATGATCAAAAAGGCAAGAGAAATTATTAAATTTTCTAAAATATTTTTCATTTTATTTTTATCACTAAGTTTTACCTGCTTTAGTGCTACTCCTGAACAAGATTTACAAGCAGCGGATTCTTTATTTTCTAATTTGAAATATACTGAATCTTTTGAAATTTATGAGAGCTTGTTTACTCATGATAAAGTTTATAGTTCATCTATGTTGTTAAAAATGGCCTTTATTAAAGAAGGTTTAGGTGATTATAGCAGTGCACTTTACTACCTAAACACTTACTTCAATGAAACTTTAGACAGAAACACCCTTTTAAAAATAGAAGAATTAGCTGCATCCCATCAACTGGTAGGATATGAAAGTTCAATGGAAACTTATTTCCTTCATGTCTTTTTTAAATATTTATGGGTAACTGCTGCAGTTATTGCTTTTCTTTTATTTATTTCTCTCTTCTTCTCAATCAAAAGGGTTAACAAAGGCAAAAGTTTTGTCCCCCTCATAGTTGTTCTTTCTTTTTTAGCTGCATTTGGGATAACATTCAATTGGAAATTTGATTTAGACAAAGCGATCGTCATGAATGACACTACTTATTTGATGGATGGTCCTTCTGGTGCAGCAAATGTAGTAGAGACTATTTCAAAAGGCCACAAACTTATCGTACAAAAACATGATGAAATTTGGTCAACAGTTATTTGGGATGAGAAAGAATATTATGTAAGGCAGTCTAAACTAAAAGAAATCATTTAAATGGTGAATCTGGTTCCTTTGCCATCGCATTATAAACTAGTTTATCCATAGTGGATGGCATCCATTTATTTAGAAAAACAACTAATTTACCTTGGGAAGTGAGTACTAAGTCCCGTTTCTTTTTTTTATGAGCAGCTAATACTTTAGCTGCTACTGTTTCTGCACTCATCATTTTTTGTTCGTCTCTTGGTGATTCACCTTGAGCATTTCCATCTGCAGCCAAAGCTGCATTTCTTATATTTGAGCCGGTAAATCCTGGTGAAACCACTAATATATGAACTCCTTTTTTCATCACTTCAGTTCTTAATGATTCAAAAAAACCTTCCATTGCAAATTTAGAGGCAGTATAGGCAGATCTTGCTGGAGTTCCTCGGTGTCCGTTGATTGATGAAATTCCTATAATAGACCCTTTACTTTTAAGCACATAAGGCAGTGCCGCTTTTGTCAAATAAATAGTACCCCAAAAATTAATGTCCATCACCTTTCTAAACACATCAAGATCCAATTCTTCAAAAAGCGCTCGCATGGAAATCCCTGCATTGCAAATAATTGTATCTATTTTTCCGAATTTCTTGATCGTCTCATCTACTAAATTTTGATTGTCAGCCTCCGAAGCTGCGTCTGCTTGTATTGCTAAATGCTCTATCCCTAATTCCGTCAATTGATTCTCAATATCTATCAAACGGTCTTTATTACGTCCTGTCAGTACAATTTTAGCTCCTTGTCTTCCATAATGAAGAGCCAATGCTTTACCAATACCTGAATTCCCCCCCGTAATAATGACCACTTGATCTTTCATGCTATTATATTTTAAATTTGAACAGCCCAAAACTATGTAATACAAATTCAATTATTCCGAACCATTTGAATAATTTTGCGGCTTTAGCAGTTTTTTACAATTTGGTGGATATAACTTTAAAGGATGGATATAGATGAAGCAATCTTTGAACTTGGTGAATCAAGTAGTGCTTATTTTGGCGCAGCTACTCCGCCCCTCATTCAATCTAACAACTTTCTTTTCGATAATGTAGAACAGATGAAGTATGCTCTACAAAACGAGCATGAAGTCCCATTTTATACAAGGGGCTCAAACCCTACAACAAACATGCTCAGAAAGAAGATGGCAGCATTGGAAAAAACAGAAGATGCTTTAATTTTCTCCAGTGGCAGTGCGGCTATTTCTTCCGCAATTATTCATCAAGTAGCTAGTGGTGATCATATTCTTTGTGTACAAAAACCATATAGCTGGACTGGTAAATTATTGAGTAGTTTATTACCCAAATTTGGTATTACATTTACGTTTGTAGAGGGGACATTAGATAGTTTTAAAAATGCATGCCAAGCAAATACAAAGTTACTAATTCTAGAAAGTCCTAATTCTTGGACTTTTGAATTACAAGACATTGAACCAATTGTAAAATTTGCCAAAGAAATGTCTTTAGTTACTTTAGTCGATAACAGTTATGCTACTCCACTCAATTTAAACCCAGCTGATTATGGAGTAGACCTAATTGCCCATTCATCTTCCAAATACATTGGGGGTCATAGTGACGCGGTTTCAGGGGTTCTATGTGGGTCTAAAGAGATGATCATGGGTATCTTTAAGTCTGAATTCATGACACTTGGAGGAACTATCTCACCTTTTAATAGTTGGTTACTGCTTCGCGGTTTGCGTACTTTACCCATCAGGATGGACAGGGTAGCAGAAACCACTCCTGCTATTGTTTCATTCCTAGAATCCCACCCTAAAATATCACAAGTCTATTACCCACATGCAGCAAGTCACCCCCAACATGATCTGGCTTTAAAGTACCTTAAAAAACCCTTGGGTCAGTTTACTTTATGTCTAGCTACCGATGATATGGAAAAAGTTGAAGCATTTTGTAACCATTTGACTGTTTTTAAGTTAGCATGTTCTTGGGGCGGTTATGAATCACTTGCATTCCCAGCAATCACTTTATACGACTCCCTCAATTACTCACAAGCTACTACCCCATTTAATATGGTTAGAATGTATGTTGGACTTGAATCGAAAGACACTTTAATAAATGACTTAACCCAAGCATTAGTCCATGTTTAAAAGAACTGCCATAATGTTCTTTGTTTGGGTTTCACTTTGGGTGCTACCGTGGCTAAGCTATTCTCAAGAAAATCAAAAAATTTCCGGTAAAGTACTGGACGAATTTGGCAGTGGACTTCCATTCACTACGATCTATGTAGAGAATACAACTAATGGCTCTACCAGTAACGTAGATGGAGAATTCACCATCACCTTATCAGCAGGGCAAACGCGTTTAGTTTTTCAATATGTGGGATACCAAAAGAAAATTATAGAAGTAAGCAATCACCCTAGTTCAGAGCCTTTGATGGTTCAAATGCAAGTCGAATCTTTTAATCTAAAAGAGTTTGTAATCAGTGCAAACCAAGAAGACCCTGCTTACCGGGTTATTAGGGAAGCGATCAAAAAAAGAAAAGAATATCAGAACGAAATCAATGCCTATCAATGTGACGCTTACTTAAAAGGCCTACAAGCCATCACAAAAAAACCTGATAAAATATTGGGTTTTGCCATTACAATTGATTCCGGAATTGTCTATTTATCAGAATCTGTTTCAAAACTTAGTTTTCAAAGACCTTCAAAAATCAGGGAAGAAATGATCTCTTCCAAAGTTAGCGGAAACAACAATGCCTTCAGCTATAATATTGCTTCTGATGTATTATTTAACCCCTACCAGAACCTATTTGTTTACGAAACCATAAGTGAAAGAGGCTTCATTTCCCCCATCGCAACTAATGCGCTACTGTTTTATGATTATGAACTGATAGGCACAAGTGTAGATGATAATTTATTAATCAATAAAATAAAAGTAATTCCTAAAAGAGATAACGATCCTGTATTTAGTGGAACTATCTACATTATTGAAGACCAATGGAGAATGCACAGCGTTGATTTATTACTGACAAAGGCAAATCAGATTGAATTTATAGATAGCATCAAAGTAAAGCAAGTTTATGCTCCTGTCAATGAGCATGTATGGACTTTACTTTCACAAAGGTTTGAGTTTAACCTAAATGCTTTTGGCTTTACTGGTTTTGGTTATTTTGTAGGTGCTTACAGCAATTATCAAGTAGAACCTAACTATATTTTACTGGCAGAAAAACGAGGCATCAACATTCCAGAAGATCAGAGAGTAACGCTTTTTAGCAACAGCAAAAAAGTTTTTACGAATGAGATTTTGGCCATCAACGATCAAGCGAATAAACGAGACAGCAGTTATTGGGCACGGGTGAGGCCTGTACCTTTAACTAAAGTTGAAAAGGAAGATTACATCAAAGGAGATAGTCTCAATATCCTTCATGAATCAAAACCATATAAAGACTCTATTGATCGAATCACCAATAAATTAAGTATTGCTAATCTATTATTGTCCGGTTATGTATATTCTAACAGCTTCAAGCAAAAATATCTCCGATTTCAATCTATACCGCAAGCCATACAGTATAATACCGTAGAAGGCCCTGTTATAGACCTAAGAGTCAGCTATTCAAGACGTGACTCAAGAGGCATCAATCATCAGATTATTCCCACTTTGCGATATGGCATAGGGAATAAATCATTCACTGCACACCTCACTGGCTTTTTCCATTCCGATTTAAAATCCTTTGAACGTTTTGGTCTATCAGGAGGAAAAAAAGTTGCTCAACTCAACGAGAGGAATCCCATCAGACCAGCTACTAATACTTTCCAAACCTTAATTTTCAGAAGGAATTATATCAAACTATTTGATAAATGGTTCATAAGACCTAGTTACAGAAAGGAAATTACCAACGGCATACTACTGAATGCTTCTGTAGAATATGCAAGAAGGAGTCCTTTACAAAATACTTCTTTTAATTCTTTCCGATTAAACAATGAAAGTAGGCGTTTTACCTCAAATGACCCCATTAACCTTATATTAGAAAATCAAACTAGTTTTGAAACTCATGAGGCACTAATCAGCAACTTGTCCATCAGATTTAGGTTTGGACAGAAATACATCAGCAGACCTAACAGAAAAATCATTGTTTCCTCTATTTATCCAGACATTACGCTATCATATAAAAAAGGCATTGAGGCTTTTGGATCAGACATTAATTATGATTGGGTGAATATAAAAGTCTCTAACTCCACCAAATTGGGCTTGTTTGGCAGGATAAATTACTCAGTTGAAGCAGGTAAATTTCTCAATGCCAAAAAATTGACTTTTATTGATTTCAGCCATTTTATGGGAAACAGAAGTTCTGCAACTGTTTTTGGAAGCGATGTATTACAATTATTAGATTATTATAATTTAAGCACCAATGACCAAAAGATAGAAGCTCACTATGAACACCATTTCAACGGTTTTTTTATTAATAAAATCCCACTGATTAGAAAGTCTAAAATTCAAATGGTCTTTTCATTTAATTATGCAAATACTCCCTCCATAAATGGTTATTATGAATTTGGGGCTAGCTTAGAACATATATTCAAAATAGTTAGAATAGGATATTATACTGGGTTTCAAAATGGAGAAAATAATAATGGCGGAATCCGGTTTGGGATTGGTTTTTAATAAATAAATGAACCAACCCCGACCCAAGGGTACGGGGTATCTATGGGCAATAATTTAATGATCGACTCAAGAGTCGGGGAATTAATATCCCTTAGGGATTAAACCCGAATCATGCGTTAGAAGCTTGGCACAAACCATAACCAACAGCCATCTAGTCACTTAAAGCCTAAGGCATAGTGGAGGTTAAATATGATCCCTTAGCTACAGACTTTTCGGTTACTTTGATTTTACAATATCCTACTCAATCTAGTATGACACGGTAACTGTTCCCCTAAACTCCCTAGTTGTATATTTAATAAAATAGAAATACACCCCAGCAGGAATACCTAACCCATCCCATGTAAAATCTCTATCTTCGGTTTTAAAAATTTCCCTTCCACTTCTGTCAACTACAGTCATAAACTGAAATCTTTCCACACAATTATCCAGAGGAAGATTAAACCTTTCATTATCATTTGTAAAACCTGATAGCCTGAAAGTGTCATTTAGCCCATCTCCATTAGGCGTAAATACATTAGGAGGATCAAACAGCTCAAAATCAACAGGTAAATTACTCAACCTTAGATTTACTTGTAAGGTATCAAATTTTCTGGTTGGGCAATCATCATCACTCGCCAATAAAAATAGATTAAAATCCCTTGGTTCTAGACCAGCACCAAGTAAACTGCAAGGAGGAGTCCACTCAATTCTTGCAACAGCAGAACCTCTTCCTGAACCAGGCACAAAAACAAAACCTTCAGCAGGTGGGTTAAATCCAGGTAGTAACTGAATATTAATCAAATCTTCAGGGTCCAGATCAGTTGCCTCCACATTAAAAACATGAGTATCATTTACCCTTAATTCTTGCGCTGCATCCGCAGCAAAAACCGCAATATCATTTACCCCCTCTACAACCGAAAGATCATTCGTAAAAAGTGGTTTATTATTAAAACCTACATCTACTGTCACATCTATCTGCAACGTATCAAAATTAGTTCTTCTACATCTATCAATATCATCCGCTATTAAGAAAAAAGTAAACTCATTTTCTGTTTCAAGGTCTAAGTCACCACAAACAAGGTCCCAATCAAAATTACTCGAAAGAGGCCCTACTCCCATTTGATCATTAAAGGTAACACCTAGGTCTGCTGGATTAAATCCATCACCTATCAACCTAAAATTAATTTGATCATTATCCAAGTCATTTGCTATAGCCGTAAAATTAAGTACCCCATCCTTATCTAGTACTATAGATGTAGAAGCTAGGTCTGAAGTAACTTCAGGGTT
>CALGOB010000014.1 GCA_937958005.1 uncultured Cyclobacteriaceae bacterium | reverse complement strand
TAAAGAAGATTTTTTTCTGATCCTGAAAAACACCGTTCCACGGCGGCCCTCTAGAATTGGGTATTCCTAAAATTAGTGGCTTTCTGCGTCGGCAGTCCGATTCATTTTTTCCATGCCGCGGGGGCGGACCCCTGAAAAAACAGAACCGGGCGGACCGTCAAAAAAATCTACAAGGCCGCTTGGCGGTCAAAAACAACATGGTACGCCATCGCGGCTCTGCCGGGGTTTTTGACAGGCCAACCCTCCTATATGAAGATCTTAAAGTAGAATTTTTGGATAGTAAAACGCATTAAATTATTTTCTCGGATACTAGTAAATTAGAATTGTAAAAAAATGAGAAATTGCATAATTAGTAATTTGATCTACTCAACTCTAATTCTCTAAAAGTGGCAAGTCAAAATACATTTTCTCATTTTTTTCTTGTAAAAATCCCTTAATAGTTTTTTATATCTGTGAAGATCCCTAGTTTTGCACGGCAAATAATAACAAGTAAATATTATTTGCAGATGAGCCTAGACAATTCAAAATTCCTCTTCGAAGCACTTACATATGATGATGTACTACTGCTTCCTGGGTATTCAGAAATACTCCCAAGAGACACCCAAACAAACTCTTTATTAACTAGAAATATTAAGCTGAATATTCCTTTGATATCTGCTGCCATGGATACGGTAACAGAAGCAAGTTTGGCAATTTCTATGGCACTTGACGGAGGAGTTGGGATCATTCACAAAAACATGACGATTGAGCAGCAATCGGTGCAAGTAAGAAAGGTTAAAAGATCCCAAAGTGGAATGATTTTAGATCCAATCACCCTTAATGTAGATGCTACAGCAGGTGATGCAGAAAAGATCATGCGCGAGAATAAGATTGGTGGTATTCCTGTAATTGATAAAGAGAATAAATTGATAGGGATCATTACTAACAGAGACCTCAGGTTTCAAAAGAAAATGTCTACACCTGTTAAAGAGATCATGACCAAAGAGAATTTGATCACTGCGGAAAACGAGATTTCTTTAGAAAAGGCTGAAGGAATTTTACAGAAACATAAGATTGAAAAGTTACCAATCATTGATCAAGATGGTAAACTAAGTGGTTTGATCACTTATAAAGATATTTTAAAGAACAGAGACCGACCTAACGCATGTAAAGATGAGTATGGCAGATTAAGGGTGGGTGCCGCAGTAGGAGTTACTGAAGATATTCTTGAGAGAATTAGTGCCCTTAAAACGGCAGGCGTTGATTTCGTTAGTATTGATACGGCCCATGGTCATTCAAAAGGTGTTATAGATGCCGCTAAAAAAGTAAAATCTACTTTCCCTGACTTAGAGTTGATCGTTGGTAACGTAGCAACTCCAGAAGCCGCAAAGGCACTGGTAGAAGCTGGAGCAGATGCAATAAAAGTAGGAGTAGGCCCCGGTAGCATCTGCACAACCAGAGTAGTAGCAGGTGTAGGTATGCCTCAATTATCTGCTGTTTATGAATGTGCAAAAGCAATTAAGGGATCGGGTGTTCCTATTATTGCTGATGGAGGCATAAGATTCTCAGGTGATTTAGTAAAAGCGATAGCGGCTGGTGCCAGCACCATTATGATTGGTTCATTATTGGCAGGAACAGAAGAAGCACCTGGGGAAGTAATCCTTTATGAAGGAAGAAAGTTTAAAAGCTATCGAGGAATGGGTTCTGTAGAAGCAATGGAAGATGGGTCTAAAGATCGGTATTTTCAAGATGCAGAAGATGATATTAAAAAATTAGTCCCTGAAGGAATTGTAGGAAGAGTACCTTATAAAGGGATGGTAAGTGAGGTTCTTTATCAGTTAGTAGGTGGGCTAAAAGCAGGAATGGGTTACTGTGGCTCTAAAGATATTTCGGCTTTGCAGGATGCTAAATTTGTCAAGATTACTAGTGCTGGTTTTGTAGAGAGTCACCCGCATGATATCCAAGTAACAAGGCAAGCTCCCAATTACAGTCGATAGAAAATAATCAACTTTTTAACCTTAATTAATAGGTCTCTGTCATCTTATGATTTTAGAGACCTTTATTTTTTTATATTTGCCCGATGGGAATCCCTGATAAGTTAAAAATGAGATTGAGTATGATTCTGGCAATTTTTGCCTGGATCACATTCACTTATTTTGACTTATTGTATTTATTGAAACACACGGCCAGTAATCCTACAGTACCCTTACTCCCTAGAGTTTTTCAGGCCTTGTTTTTTGTCTTTCTTTATATCTACTACCGCTACTCCATTATTAAATCTGAGCATTTCAATTTCTTGGATTTACTTTGGAAAGTTTTTGTGTCTGGACTGATCACAACTGTGGTTTCTCTGTCCATTCGGCTTTTCTTTTTCTTTTTTAGCTCCAGTATTCTAGCTAAGAGTGTGTTACCCATTAATATTTTTTATCATATTAATGTAGGAATGGTATCTGCATTTCTCATTTCGACTTTTATTATCTGGAAAAAGTTAATACTTTATCAAAAATCTAAGTTACTACAACAATTCTGGTCTCTGTTTGAGTATTCAATGATTGGTGCTTTATTGTTTGATTTACTTGGGTATAACATTACTGATCCTGTAGCTGTAGCGGTGCTGATCTTCCTAGTTCTACAGGCAGTCGTATTAACATTTAATTTAAAGTGGGTAGCATACCTTAATTTCAAACAAAAATGGAAGAGTATTCTATTCATTATTTTAGTGATCATTTACTTGTGGTACTTTAACACTAACCTTTTAGCGTTTGAAGATGGTACATCGATTATCAATAAACACTTAGGCAAAGTATTTGTCCTGGCTATTTCAGCCTTCATATTTCTATATGCTACTATTTCTGTTTTAGTAATTCTATTTAATCTTCCTACTTCTTCTGTCTTTGAGAGAAAAATAAAAGAGGCGATGGATTTTCAACGGCTGAGCCAAGCAATTCCAGCTGGGCAAACTGAAGAACAAGTTTTTGAAATTCTACTTGACAGTTCCATGAGTGCTGTTTTTGCTGATGCTGCATGGATAGAGATAGGTGCCACGGCTGAAAAAAGTAAATTAGTCTATTATAGGAATGTAAAAAAAGAACAAGTAGATCTTATTAAGGAATCTGTTAAACATTCTACAGTTAAAAAAATCTTAAGGACGGAATTTGACAAAACTACACATCCGCAGAAAATTACAACTACCATAAAAGACTCGGATTTTAAAACGATTATGGTCTTGCCTGTAATGGTCAAAAATATACAAATAGGTAGTCTAGCTTTGCTTAAAGATGTCACTGAAGGTTTTAACCGTGAAATGGTTAACATTATCAGCACCTTTGTAAACCAAGCGAGTATTTCAGTAGAGAACTTTAGGTTGATCAACGAAGCCCTAGAGAATGAGCGATATAAAGAAGAGTTAAAAATTGCCAAAAGGGTTCAAAAAGCGCTACTTCCAGAGAGCCTAGAAATGATTGAAGATTTTGAAATTCAACCCTATTCGATAGCGGCTGATGAAGTTGGGGGTGATTATTATGATACCTTAAAATTATCTGAGAGTAATTATGCACTCATTATAGCCGATGTTTCCGGAAAAGGAACTAGTGCCGCTTTTAACATGTCCCAAATGAAAGGGATATTCCATAGCCTAGCCAGGATCACTATAGATCCAAAAGAATTTCTTGTACATGCGAATAATGCACTAAGTGCTTGTTTAGAAAGAACCTCATTTATAACAGGTGCTTTCTTTCATATAGATGCTACTACTAATAAAATAAGGTTTTCAAGAGCTGGCCATTGCCCTTCTTTGTTTTATTCAAAGGCTGACAATAACGCTGGTTATTTCAAGAACAAAGGATTAGGCCTAGGGATCGTTAGAAACTTAAGCTACGAAAATTACGTACAAGTGAATGAATTAACCTATTCCAAAGGTGACATTTTAATACTCTATACTGATGGAATAACCGAAGCAGTCAACGCTAACAATGAACAATTTGGTTACGACAGGTTAAAACACTCTCTTGAGCTTCGTACTGACTTGCCAACAGAAGAAATAAAACATGGAATTATAAATGATCTATATAATTTTATAGGTTCGGAGAATTTAAATGATGATTATACTTTGGTAATTATCAAGTTTTAAAAACAGTATGATTGATATAAAACATAAAGAAGAAGAAGAATTACAGATATTGTTTGTAAACGGAGAAATAGATGCTAGTTCTTCCATTCATTTGGATAGTGCCATGAGAGAATCTATTGATAAGAACAAAAATATTATCACAGATCTGACTGGTCTTATTTATATTTCCTCTGCAGGTCTAGGTGTTTTTATGTCCTATCTACAAGAATTAGAGGCTAATAATTTGAAATTAGTCTTGTTTGGCATGAATGAGAAAGTATATGAAACATTTGAAATTTTAGGTCTAGACCAATTACTTATCATTAAAAAAACAATAGAAGAAGCAAGAGAAGAGCTAAATGCATCATAGTATAAAAATATCGTGCTCCACCGACAAGTTATTAGAAATAAGGAATTTTATCTCTAAGACATTACATTCGCATGCTTATCCTGAAGCAAGTGCGCATAAGTTGGTACTAGCGGTAGATGAAGTTTGTGCAAATTTGATTATACATTCTAATGACTGTAACCCGTCAGAATCAATAGAGTTGTTTATTTATTTCAAGGAAAAAGAATCTATCACTTTTGAGATTATAGATAGAGGAATAAGTTTTGATATGAATAAATATAAGGAGCCATCCTTAGAGGAATTAGTAAGTTCTAAGAGAAAGGGTGGGCTTGGCCTTATGTTAGTCAAAAGAATTATGGATAAAATAGAATTCAAAACGGAAAAGAATACCAATATTTGCAGATTAGTTAAATTAATCGATTAGTATCTAGCTATTTACCTTTCATGAAAAAGTTATTGTTATTTTGTATAGCTGTTTTTTTGCTACAGTCATGTAATGTGCAACGCTCAACTAAAACTGTTGATAATTCTTTGTTTAGAATCAGCAATCAAGCTATTTCTAAAGAAGAATTCAAATATGCTTTTCTAAAAAATTATAAACCGAGCGACACTATATCTTTAACAGATGAGGTTAATAATTACCTAGACTTATATGTCAAATTCAAACTGAAGGTAAAAGAAGCAAGAAGTAGAGAGTATCATAAAAGAGATTCCTACATCAAGGAGCTAAAAAGTTATCAAAAAGATTTAGCGAAACCCTATTTAACAGAAAACAAGGTTACGGATCAATTGATCCAAGAAGCTCACAATAGAATGACTGAGGAGGTGAAGGCATCTCATATCTTGATCAGTGTTAATAATGATTCTCTTGGTGCTAAGAAAAAAATCACAGAAATTAAGGCATGGGCAGAAAAAGGTTTAAGCTTTGATTCATTGGCTTCTATCTATTCCAATGATCCTTCTGCAAAAAATAATGGAGGTAACTTAGGTTATTTCTCGGCCATGCAAATGGTTTATCCTTTTGAGACGGCAGCTTATAATACGTCAATTGGTTCTATTTCAGACATTGTCACTACACGTTTTGGTTATCACATCCTAAAAGTATTTGACCGCCGTCCAGCTCAAGGTCAGGTTAAAGTAGCACATATCATGCTGCGAGCCGCTTCATCTAATGATCCTAATCATAAACCATCTCCAGAGGAATCAAAAAAATTAGAGAAAAAGATACAGGCGATTTACCAAGAAGCAATAGCTGGAAAAGACTGGCAAGTTTTAGCAAAGGATTATTCCCAAGATGCACGTTCCAAAAATCAAGGAGGGGAGTTGCCTTGGTTGAGTACTGGCAATTTTATTCCTAGTTTTGAGAAAGTAGCTTTTGGGCTATCAGAAAAAGGCCAAATTTCTAAGCCTTTTCAGACAGTTTATGGATGGCACATCATGAAATTGATCGATAAAAAAGGAGTAGGCTCGTTAGCAGAAATGAAGGAGGAGATATCTAAAAGGATTCAAAGGGATAGTAGATCAGAAATAAAAAACAAACAGGTTCTTTTAAAACTCAAGCAGGAGAATAAATTCCAAGCAAATGATGTAAACATAAGTGAAGTAATCTCTTTTTTAGATAAAAAAGACACAGCCAGTATAGACATCAATAAACCTTTATTTTCTTTATTGGGTGCCACAACTACCAATTCAGATTTTCTAGGTTTTTTAAACACTGAGCATAATAAAGATTTGGATAATAGATCTAAATACAACCAATTTGAAGAAAAAAGCATTTTAAAATTTGAGACCGATCAATTGGAAGTTAAATATCCTGAATACGCTCATTTATTGAATGAATATAGAGATGGCATTCTTTTGTTTGACATAATGGAGAGAGAAGTTTGGGGAAAGGCGTCTCAGGATACCCTAGGCTTGAATCAATTTTATAACTCAAAGAAAAATGATTATACGAAATACAACGTTAAAAGAGTAGTTATATATACTTCAAAAAAACAGTTGGTAATAGATACAGTAAAAATAAATATCCAAAATGGCCTAGAAAGAAGGGATATTATGGATCGAGTAAATGAGAAAGAGCCTTTATTGTTACAAAGTAATATAGGTTTATATGAAAAAGGAGAGCATGATATTGTGGATTTAGCGAAGGAAAATAAATTATTTGAATACCATCAAAACGATAAATACTACTTAGTACATACAATAGAATCTTTTGATAAACTAATCCCACAATTAAAGGATATAAAAGGCAAGCTGATCTCTGACTACCAAGACCAATTAGAGTCTGATTGGATAAAAGAATTAAAAGCGAAATACCCAGTAACAATTAACAATAAATCAATCAAGGAGGTAATTGATGAGATTAATGAAAAATAGTTTACTCGTATTAGGATTAGCTTTAATCTTATCCAGCTGCCATTGGTTTTCTCCAAAAAAGGATACTGACAAAAACAAGGTAATCATTGCACAAGTTGGAGATGAAATGCTTTATGAAGAAGATCTATCCCGTTTACTAGGTGAAAACGCAACAAGAGATGACAGCATTACTGTTGTAGGGAAGTATGTCAATAACTGGGTAAGAAAACACTTATTGATACGAGAGGCAAAACAAATCATTACGTTTGATGAGGCAGAACTGGAAAGAAAAGTAGAAGATTATAGATCTGCCCTTGTAATTCATGAGTTTGAAAAGTTGAAAGTAAATGAGCAACTGAGCAAAGAGGTTTCTAAAGAAGAAATCAAGCAGTACTATGAGGAAAAGTATGAAAACTTCTTACTAAGACAGAATATTATCAAATGTATTTTCGCCAAAATTCCTGAAGATGCCCCAGGGATAAATACATTCAGTAGAGACTTAAGAAAATATCCAAAGTCAGGAAATTTAAAAGATATTAAGTCTTTTTGCTTTCAGTTTGCTGATAAATATTCTGTTGAGGATTCTACTTGGATTAATTTTGATGATATTATACAGAATACCCATTTGGCAAGCATTCCAAATAAGGTGCAGTATTTGAAAAGCAATAAATACGTAGAATCTACTAATGAAGGTTATGTCTTTTTTTTAAAAATTTTAGATTATAAAATTTCGGATGATATTTCTCCGTTGAGCTTTATAGAAGCTGAGATAGAAAACATCATTATTAATAAGAGGAAAGTAGAGATTAAAAAGAATTTAGAAGAACAGATTTTTAATAAAGCTAAGAGTAAAAATGAATTTGAAATCTTTAAGAAATAGCTTGTTAACGCTATCTTTTGTGTGTGTCAGTTTTTTTGTCAATGCACAAACGTCAGATGGTATAGTAATAGATAAAATTATTGCTAAAGTAGATGATTACATAGTTCTAAAATCTGAACTGGAGGGTTCCTATCAAGAATTTCTATCACGAGGTAGTTTTGAAAGTCAAGAAGGCAAGTGTCAACTGCTTGAGAATCTAATTGTAAATAAACTAATGGTCGCTAAAGCAGAAATTGATTCTGTTCTTGTCAGTGAAGTAGAGGTAAATGTAGAATTAGACAGGAGAATGAGTTACTTCATTTCTCAGGTAGGTTCTGAAGAAAAATTAGAAGAATTTTATGGTAAGACACTTGAACAGTTTAGGGCTGAGCTGTTTGAACAAATCAAAGAACAGCTCATTGTTCAAAAGATGCAAAGTGGGATTACTTCAGGAGTTAAAGTAACCCCTGCTGAAGTAAAGAAATTTTATAAAAATATTCCAAGAGATAGTTTACCTTATTTTTCTACAGAAGTTGAGGTGGGTCAAATTGTAAAAACACCGAAGGCAGGCAAGATGGAAAAAGCAAAAATTATAGCAGAATTAAATGATCTTAGGCAACAAATCATGGATGGAATAGATTTTGGTGTCTTAGCGAAACAATATTCTCAAGATCCTGGTTCTGCTAGACAAGGCGGAATGCTTCCATTCTTTAAAAGAGGAGAGCTTGCTCCTGAATACGAAGCTACAGCTTTGAGCTTGAAACCTGGCGAGATCTCTGAGCCAGTTGTCTCAGCATTTGGTATCCATATTATAGAACTAATTGAAAAAAGAGGAAATTCTTTTAAATCTAGGCATATTCTAATGATACCTAGCCCCTCTATTCAAGATGAAAAATTAGCGGTTAATTTTCTTGACAGCATTAGAAGTTTAATTATTCTTGATAGTATTAAATTTTCAAGTACAGCTAAAGAGTACTCTGATGATAAACAAACTTCTTCAAGTGGTGGCTTCTTTAGAGACCCAAGTGGTGCTAGCAGGATTTCCGTTAAAGAAATAGACCCAAACATTTTCTTCACCATTGATACAATGGCTGTTGGTAATATTACTAAACCAGTGGAATTCAATTTACCTGACGGGCAAAAAAGCTATAGAATCATTTATTATGTGGGCAAAGTAGCACCCCATCAAGCTAACTTAGATGATGATTATCGAAAAATAGCAGATGCCGCACTCAATGCAAAACGATCTAGATTGTTAAATTCTTGGTTTTCTGATGCTCAAAATGGTATCTTTATCCAAGTAGATGAAGCATATGAAAAATGTAATCTCTTGATTGCTCAATAAAGAATAATCCCAAAATATAATATGTCAGAAATTAATGAAGTAGAAGAGGTCAAAGAATTTATTGACTCTTTTGAAAAGCTTAAAAAGGAAATATCTAAAATCATTGTAGGCCAAGAGGATGTAGTAAAACTTTTGATCATCTCTATTTTCTGTGAAGGCCATTCATTACTTGTAGGGGTTCCGGGATTAGCTAAGACACTTTTGATTCATACACTTTCGAGATCTCTGAATCTTGATTTTAATAGAATTCAATTTACTCCAGATCTAATGCCTTCTGACATATTAGGTGCTGAAACATTAGATCAAAATAAGAACTTTAATTTCGTTAAAGGGCCAATCTTTTCCAATATCATCCTTGCTGATGAAATTAATAGAACTCCGCCGAAGACACAATCAGCTTTGTTAGAAGCGATGCAGGAATATTCGGTTACCATTTCTGGAAAGCAATATCCCTTGGCTAAACCGTTCTTTGTATTAGCCACACAAAACCCGATTGAACAAGAAGGAACCTATCCTTTACCTGAAGCTCAGCTGGATAGGTTCATGTTTATGATTAAATTGGATTATCCTGAGTACGCTGCTGAAGTAGAAATAGTTAAGAATACTACTACACAATCTAGTCAAGAGATTAACCCTACTTTAACTGGAGAAGATGTTGTAAGATTCCAGCAGTTAATCAAAAAAGTTCCTGTAGCTGATAATGTTATAGAGTATGCTGTATCTCTAACTCACAAAACTAGGCCTAATACTGAAAAAGGCTCTAAGCTTGCGGAAGACTTCCTAGAATGGGGAGCTGGACCAAGAGCCTCTCAATATCTAATACTGGGTGCCAAGTGTCATGCCCTATTATCAGGTAAATATTCCCCAGATATTGAAGATGTACAAGACGTAGCAGTGCCTATTCTTAGACATAGAATTGTAAGAAATTTCAGGGCTGAAGCTGAAGGTTATACTGAAGAAAAGATCATCCAAGAATTATTATAAAGAGAAAAAAGTAATTCTTTTTAAAAGAGAATCCCGTTTAGATATCAATGAACCAACCCCGACCCAAGGGTACGGGGTATCTATGGGCAATAATTTAATGATCGACTCAAGAGTCGGGGAATTAATATCCCTTAGGGATTAAATATTTGAATGGGGTTTTTCTTTTTTAAAGGTGATCAACCAAACGTGATCTTAAAAATTCATCGAGTGTATTTCCTGACTTAACCCGAATAACTGGGGTACAGACCAAGGGAATTAATAACCCTTAGGAATTAAATTCTCTAAAAGGTATGTGCTATTATAAAATTTGATCGGTAGAAGGCAACTTCCATGCTTATGATTTCATATGATAATATAAATTCAATGCAAGTATGGAAGAGGTTAAAAACAGTATTGCATATGTAAAACTAATTCCCACAACCTTTAAAATCACCTTTATACTACGTTCTTTAAAGACTTTACTTAATGACTTATAAAGGTATAAAATAAAGCAGAGTGTAACTGCTACAAAGAGCCAGTTATTGAAGGAATACCACTTAGCCGTTAAGTAGGTAGTTATCAGCACATAGCTTGAAAGTAGGATAAAAAGAAAAGAATGAAAATGAAGCGAAAAAATAAAGTGTGTCAGGAAATTCTTTTCCGTTTTTTTATAAAACAAATAAATTATAAATGCGAAAAGAGGAAGTAATAGAAAGAACACTTTATGCAAATGATGATCTACATAGTAATCAATCATATCTTGAGACATTATATTTTCTTTATCCACAACGGATCCAGAAAAAGGGTTGGATATTTTGAATATAATAAAAAAGATGATACTGATAAATATATACAATCTCAATGGTGGAATATAGCTCACTCTTTTTCCATTCAGATATTCAGTAGTTAGAAAACCTGGCTTTAGGACTAAAGGAATTAAACTTCTAAATATTTTGGAGTCGAAAGTGAAGTAGTCACCCAAAAAGTCCACTAAAAATTCTCTAACTGTCCCTGATTTTTTACTATGCTTTTGCCCACACAAAGCACAAAAAATATCTCCATCAGCTAATTTATGTCCACAATTGAGACAATTTTCTGTCATTTATCAAAATTAATTACTGATATACTTTTAAATATAGTCAACTCTGTTTTATTTGAAACATTATTTAGTCGCTATTGAAATACCTGTTTTCTATACTAGTCGTTTTCTTTTTGAGTTTTCCTGCTCTCTCTCAAGAAAGTAAGAGCGATAGCATAAGCCATAAGACAGAAAACAAGGTTGAATCCAAAGAATCAAAATCACACCTTAAAAAAAATAAAAAGAAAAAAAAGGAAGGCTTTGGGGAAACACTAGTTTCATTAGGTAAGGGATTTCTTGATCGGTTAAAATACAGGTTTAACCTTGAAGCCATAGAAGAAAAGGTGGGGAATACCAAGCAGAAATTCAAAAATAAAGAAGGCAAAAAGAGAAAAGACTAATCACAATATTTTTCATTTTGAATGACCTAGATAAAAGATAACTTTAAATTCACATTTAAGTGATCAATAGAAGTGAAATTATAATTCATGAAAGAATCTAAATATCGTTTCCGTCTTATAAAAAGTATCTTAAAATCAGTGGGGCTTTTTTCTGATTTTGTATCTGGCCAATCCAACGCTAAAAGAGTGCAATATGTTTTATTGAGAAAATTCTACAAGTTCTTCAATCTCTATTTAAATATAAGGTGGTATCATTTTTATTATGAGAGTCCCAATTCATTCATGGCATGTAAAGAATATGAATTTGAGAACATGATGAAGAAAACTAATCTCAAGGATTCTGACATCATTTTAGATTTAGGCTGCGGTGAAGGGGCGCTTACACAGATAATTGGAAAATCAGTCAAAAAAGCAATAGGAGTAGATACAAACTGTAGGTTAATCAATGATGCAAAGTTTAAAGCCATTGAAATAAAAGGGATTTCTAATACTGAATTTCATTGTAATAAACTAGAAGATTTGAATTTACAGGAAGGCTCATTTGACAAAATATTTAGTTTTTCAGTAATTGAACATATTCCGAATTATCTAGAAATCTTTCAACTAATTTACAAATTATTAAAAAGTGAAGGTGAATTAGTGATTTCGGTTGATAGCTTTGTCGGGTTTGACATAAGAATGAGAAATGTACATCAAAAGCAATTCGAAGTGCAGAAGTATTTTGATAAGCAGGAATTAACAACTCTTTTAACATCCCTTGGCTTTAAAGGTGTTACTGTATGGCCTATTTTTAAAAGTGAATTTTCTAAAAGATGGTTTACTCGAGTCATGAATAACCCAAGCGAAAATTTCAAATATTTCAAACGAATTTATTCGTTTTTTCTGTTTTATATCATTAAGTATCATGAGCGCAAAATAAAGCAGACAGATCATGGTATCTTCCTCTTGGCAAAATGTACTAAATAGCTAAGTGGTATTAAATTAGATTGAGTGTCATATCCTAAATTTTATATCTTATTCGAAAAAGATGTTGGCTTATTTTCTCTTATTCAACAGGTGATCAATCATATACCTATAGTTGAGCAGCAGAAAAGAATACCAATAGTTTTTTTCACTAACAGGTGTTGCTACTGGGCCAAAGATGGTTATCATGATAGAGATACAGTATGGGAATATTACTTTGAGCCAGTGATTCAGAATTTTTCAGTTTCTAAAATCCCAAATATTGCCAAAGATTCTATCATGTCTTTTGATACCACAAAGACATTAAGTGGGTTTACTATTAATGAAAATATTTTTGCCACAAATCATTTTGGAGACCATCCCGATTTCAAAGGAAAGTCTCTCAAAATTCCTTATAAATGGAATGACCCTAATCAGCAATTAAGAATTAAATCAAGTCATATTATCAGTCAGTATATAAGGCCGAGAAATTACATACAAAAGAAAGTAGACACTTTCATAAATAACAATATGAAAGGAAATTATGTAATAGGCACTCACATAAGAGGCACAGATGTTACAGATAAACAGGAGCACAATTTTCACAGAAGAGCTTCGTATGATTTAAATGCTTATAAAGTAAAAATTAGAAGCATTTTAAAGAATCATCAGCAGGCAAAAATATTCATTGCTACTGATTCTTTAGCAGCACTCAAGTCTTTGGAACAAGAATTTCCTAATAAGACGATTCATTATAGCAGTATATTCCATCACTCAGGCAATGTCTCAGGCACCGGCCCTACAGGCTGGTCTATTCCTGGCTATTTGGCAAATGATAGTCAGAAAGCTGCACTAAATGGAGAAGAGGCAGTTATAGATTACCTTTTGCTTAGTCATAGCGATTTCTTAATCCACAATGGTTCTGGACTAGCAAGAACTGCTTTGCTCAAAAGTCATTCACTGGATCATTATAATGTGCATTCTAAAAAGAAATATTTACTTAATCTCCTACCTATTTGGAATCTTGAATTGTATTATATCCTTCGTATTTATTTAAGAAATTCTTTCTTTAAATTGTATCATATTTTTTTGAAAAGAATTGGAAAAAGTTAACAAGATAGATTCAAAAAACCCTTTGGTGATCAAAGGTCACAAATATGATCATTTTAGGGTGATTCAAAACATTGATATACATGCTGGTTTTACAGCATTGATATTGTATGTTTTCAATGGTATTAGGAAAGCCCAAGAGCTCAATCAATATCCCATTATTGATCTTTCAAAAATCAACACACCACATTTCTATGATGAAAGTCTAGGTGAAAATATTTGGAATTATTATTTTGAACCTATCAATCAATTCAGTTTCATTGACCTAATCTCTTCAAATATTACCCCAAAGTTAATTTACATCCCCACGGCAGAAGAAGTGATGAATGCACATCATGACGAAGAGAACCGACTTGCTACATTTTGGGCATGGAATGAACCAAAGAATAAAGAAGCTTGGATGATAAAAAAAAGAGCACTGGGTCGATCCTATGTTGAAAATTACATCCAAGTAAAATCAACAATTAAGGAAAAGGTCGCACATTTCTCTAAACAATTTTTTAGATCTAATTATATAATTGGGATTCACATTAGAGGGACTGATTTTGCCTATGCAACTGCTCCTTCTATTCAAGATTATTTCAGAGAATTAGATCAGTTAATTAAAAATAAGAAAGCTAAAGAAGTTCAAATCTTCCTTGCAACTGATCAAGAACAATATGTTGCTGAATTTAAAAACAAATACAAAAATCAAGTCATCACTTATAATGCCATACGATCATCAAATGAAATTGCCCCTTTCAGGCTAAAAGGTGTCAGCAATTATAAAAAAGGAGAAGACGTATTGGTAGATACCTTACTCCTATCCGAATGTGACTTTTTGTTAAAAGGATCAGCGGCTGTAGGTGAAATGGCTCTCTGGTTTAACCCTACTCTTGAGTGTTTAGATTTTGCGCTAGAGAGCTCATTTGTCTCAAAAAAGTATCATCAATTGCATAGTGTTTTTTTAGAACAAAATATAGGAAAACACAAATCTTGGAAACTTAAGTACTTCCGGTTTATTGAAACTTGTTTCAAAATTCTTGAAAGTAATTATATACTAAGGCCTCTATTCAAAATATATCTACGAATCAAAAGAGCATAAAGTGATTAATGATATTCTAAAAAAACACAAGAAAATTTATGTCTTAAATATCAACCTTACAGGCGCTGGTTTTGGTGCTGTGCTATTAACTACACTTAGTCAACTGAGGTACTGCGAAAGACAAAATTATTACCCAATCATTAATTATGATTCAACGAGTCTCAATGCGTTTTTTGATTCAACAAAAGGGAATGATCTATGGAATCAATATTTCCAGCCCATTCTTCCTTTCACTTATCAAAACTTAAAGAATGCACTCCAATCTTCTCAAGTGACAGAACAAGACCTGATAACCTTACCAAGTGATGAAATGATTAAAATCTGTGAGGAACACCCAGATAGCATTTATTCTTACACCTTCGGAAAATGGCGTTTTAACAAACCTGAACAATTAGACGAATGGTATGCGCTTCAAAGAAAAAAAGGCCAAGAGACCATTCAAAAATATGTCAAGCTAAAAAATGATATCAAGAATAAAGTAGATCAGTTTTACAACGATCACCTTGCTGGAAGTTTTGTATTAGGGATCCACATTAGGGGTACAGACTTACATTATGCACCGCCTGTGAGTCCTCCTGAGTATTTTCCTCACATAGATGAGCTAATCAAACAACATCCTGTCCTTAAGATCTTCTTGGCAACAGACCAGAGACAATATATTGATGCTTTTAAAGAAAAATATGGTGATAAGGTTTTCTATAGCGATTGTTTCCGATCAGATAACGAGATAGCACCTTTTAATAGAAAAGAAATCTCCCCACATAAAAAGGGGGAAGATGTCTTACTAGATATTCTATTGCTATCAAAGAGTGATTTCCTACTGAAAGGCACATCCAATGTTAGCGAATTTGCTTTATACTTTAACCCACTATTAAAATGTAAGGACTTAAGCATCTCAAAAATCAAAGCATTCGGTCAGGATTATGGTGATGGATGGGATAATATGGCAAATAAGCCTGCATGGGAAATTATTGGTGCAAAAAATATAAGAGAGAAGAGTCAAAATATCAGCTCACAAAATCTCATACAGTTAATTAAATTTAACATTAGAAAGAAATACTTAAATACTAGAAATAATGTAAGTCAAAGTACTATCTATAGAATCTGTAAAAAGAGGTTTAAAAGCTTAATTGAATGACTATGAAAGCAAAACGGGATTTTATTAAAGTATTATCAAATCAAAAAATACCTTAGTCTAAAGAAAAGTTTAAAAAGACAATCTCGTCATGTATTCTAAAATGGCACCCAAAAAAGAGATTGGCAATGATATTTCACAAAAACAAATGATGCCCAAAATGCCTTTCAGCTGCAAAAAAATATTTAAAATCAAGTACCTTCCAAATCTAGAAGTTAATTGCACGTAAATCAGCTGACCGGTCAATTGAGCAAACACATACTCAAAACACTTTTTATTTTTAAAAGCTTATCTTTCAATATTCGATTCTGTCAATTTGGAAGATTAAATTACTCCTTGTAAAATATGAGTTACATGAAGAAATATCTATTACTGGCCTTTTCTATTATCTTATCCTTATATCTGATATATAAAGTACAGCACCATGCATATACATATGCTTCATTGGTTATGCTCCTTGCTTGCTTCATTTCTTTGTTTATTTACAAAAAAGAAAAGAGCAGGCTGATCATCATTTATTTAGGGAGTTTCATCATGGTATTTTTATTCGGTGAAATTTATTTCTCTAGTAAAGCTGCAGCAAACCGTGAATATCAGCTTAATTATGGTGATGAAGTACATGTTAGTAATGAATACATAGGATTAACCCCTGCGAAAAACTCACAAAGGACTTTCACTTTTACCTATGAAGATTCGTTAATATATCAAGTAACAGAAACCATAGACCAGCATGGAAGAAGAATAGTCCCCCAACTAAGTGCGAAAAATGGAAAAGCAGTATTTTTCTTTGGGTGTTCATTTACTTTTGGTATGGGTGTTGATGATCATGAAGCCATGCCTTATCAATTTCAGCAAGGAGTAGCAAGTAATTACCAAGCATTTAATTTTGGATACAATGCTTATGGTGCACATCAAATGCTTGCTATTTTAGAAAATGGGCAAGAAAAAGCTGGTTTGGGAAATTATAAACCGAGTTTTGCTTTTTATCAGGGCATTATGGATCATGTATATAGAGGTACTACTGCTGATAGAGAATATTTAGGCCCCAAATACAGGCTCAATGAAAAAAAACAATTAGAGAGAGTTGGTTCTTTAGTAAGTCCCACATCAAATAAAATAAACTATTACTTTAACAAATCAAAGCTAATTTCTAGGTTACTTATACGCTGGCAACAGTCATTAACTGCTACAGAGGATGATATTGATTTATGGATGACAATGGTAGAAAAATCTGCAAATATATTCGAAGAAAGATATGGAGGCGAATTCTATTGTTTACTATGGAATGAATTACGAGCTGACAAAGGGTTATACGAAAGCATATTAAAAGAACTAAAAGAGAGAAAAATTAAAGTTATTGAAGTGGAAGAAATTATTCCCGGCTATACTAAAGATTATGATCACTATCTGATATTCAAAGACGGGCACCCAAAAGCCAATGCGCATCAAGCCATTGGTAAATACTTGGCAGATTTTTTAAACAAAAAAAATAAGGAATTAGCTACTGAACAATAAAATAAATGTCATAAAAACCCTAGATAAAAACGCTCAACCTTGGTTACTAAGAGACGTTCAATAAAAGAATCAATTTATAATTACTGGTATCCAATTAAATATGAAATTGAACAAAAATCTTCGTTTATTGCACTTAAACCAAGATTATTTGGCAGTTTAAAAAACACCCCCCTTCTTAAAAATGGTTAGCATGTAAATCAAGCTTTCGTCCGTTTTTTCCTCTTAAGAAACATCAACTATGATTCTACCAATACCATATCTAATTTCATGGCCTGTTTTTGTAGGTACCGTAATTTTCTTTGCTTAAGCTCTTCGGTATATTCTGTAATTGGAATGGGTACAAACCCTTCTTTCTTTTTGACCATTTGGTAGAATATTACGGCCAGTTTTCTTGCAGTTGCCTTAGTGGCCATGAGTGGTCCGTTTTTTGACTTCTGCCGCCTATAAAAATCACCTAGCCAG
>CALGOB010000013.1 GCA_937958005.1 uncultured Cyclobacteriaceae bacterium | reverse complement strand
TAATCCCTAAGGGATATTAATTCCCCGACTCTTGAGTCGATCATTAAATTATTGCCCATAGATACCCCGTACCCTTGGGTCGGGGTTGGTTCATTGATCCCATCCTATCTGTTGCTCACCTAAATGGTAACAAGGTCTTTTGCAGAAGATCTTATTGCGAATCCCGGGATTAAACATTTGATTCTGAAATCATACATTTTATTTCTAGCTATTACAAATACCTACCTATTAAATGTTTTTTTCACAGCACCCTTCTTCACAACGACACTTTCTTCTGTTTAAAAGGTGTAAAACAGTCAATGCAACAGCAGGAAAATATACTAAATCCAAAGAAAATTTGATCCCATCCAATCGCTCATTGAAAACAAAAAAAGAGAGTATAATCCAAGATAAAGCCATGCTGATCTTCATCCACATCTGTTTTGATTGTTGAGTAGCTTTAAACACGGCAACAAAAGAGATGATAAGGAACAGTACATCTAACCAGAGCCACCAGTCATAACTATCACCTCCTTTGGTCATCATGGAAGATGAAGGTATAACAACCAGTACAAATGGCGTGATTAAACAATGAATGATGCAAAGTATAGAACTGAAGACACCTAGCTCATTAGGTTTTTTTTCAAGAATTGTAATCATAATTAAATAAATGCAAGAACGTTGCAAATATAACCAGTAATATAATAAATGCAACAATGTTGCATGTACATCAGTATAATAATTAGTTTTGACCTAAAAATAGTTAAGAGAAGATGTTTAAAACTCATTCATTATCATTTGCCTACTATCAAGGTAGAGAGTTCTGGTTTCCAGATATACAACTAAAAAAAGGTGAAAACCTATTGATATTAGGCGAGTCAGGCATTGGAAAAACTACATTGCTACACTTAATGGCTGGCTTGTTGAAGCCTAATTCAGGAAAGATAGAATTGATGGGTACAGTACTAAACGAACTTTCCTTAGCAAAATTAGACCATTTTAGGGGGAGGCATATTGGACTGATATTTCAACGACCACATATCATTCAAAACCTTTCCTTGTCAGAAAACCTCGCACTGATCCAGTACTTAGTAGGTAAACCGCAAAATAAAAATCAAATTAAAGCAATACTCGATAATTTAGGGATTGGTCATCAACTACATAAAAAGCCCCGTCAACTTAGCCAAGGAGAACAACAGAGAGCAACCATCGCGCTTGCCTTGATTAACAGACCTCAATTAATTCTTGCAGATGAACCCACTTCTAGTTTAGATGACAAAAATTGCACAAAAGTGGCAAACCTACTTAAAGAACAAGCCTCAGCTACCAATGCTCAACTTATTGTTATCTCACATGACCAACGTCTAAAAGATCAATTTCAAAATACATTGACATTATGAATATCCTTCGTTTAAGTTTTCGAAACGTTACAAGTCGTCCACTTAGCACTGTACTCAGCCTAATTTTACTAATCTTAGGTGTAGGAATGATCTCGCTATTGCTACAGGTAAATCGTCACATTCAGCAACAAATGGAAAACAATGTGCGTGGCATTGACATGGTAGTGGGTGCCAAAGGAAGCCCTATGCAGCTTATTCTTTCAGCTGTTTATCATATTGATGATCCCACAGGAAACATCCCATTGCATGAAGCTAAAAAGTTACAAAAAAACAGGTTAGTAGAGTTTGGGATTCCCCTATCATTTGGAGATAGTTATGAGGGATTCAAAATTGTAGGTACAAACCATCAATACCCTGAGCTTTACAAAGCAACTATCAAGAAGGGGCATTTATGGAAAAGGCCTCTAGAAGTTACTATAGGGGCAACAGTCGCTAAAAAACTAAGTCTTAAAATTGGACATATTTTTAACGGGAATCATGGGCTGGTAAAAGGAGGAGAAAGCCATGAAGATCATGCTTATCAAATAGTTGGAATATTTAACTATACAAACTCGGTGCTTGATCAGTTGATCCTAACAGCCAGTGAAAGTGTCTGGGATGTTCATGCTCATAAAGACATAGGAAATAATGAAGGCAAAGATCACGTCGATCATCATCACCAGGATGAAGATCACGCCGACCAACACCATGAAGAAGAAAATCGCACCGATCAACACCACGAGGATGAAGATCACACTGACCAACACGGCGAGGATGATGATCACAATGATCAACACAACGAGGACGAAGGTCACGCCGATCAACACCATGAGGAAGAAGATCATGAAGACCACCTAGAACCTCCTGAAAATGAACATGAATTAACTGCTATGTTAATAAAGTTCAGAAATCCAATAGGTTTATTACAACTTCCCCGTATGGTTAATGAAAAAACCAACCTACAAGCAGCAGTACCTGCATATGAAATTAGTCGCCTATTTAACCTCATGGGTGTGGGATTAGACACCCTGAACACTATAGCACTTGCCATTATGCTCGTTTCAGGTTTGAGCGTATTTGTCAGTTTGTACAATGCTTTTAAAGAAAGAAAATATGAAATGGCACTTATGCGATCCTATGGAGCTACCCGTTGGCAACTTGTATGGCTAGTTATTCAAGAAGGCTTGTTGCTTACTTTAATCGGTTTTATACTAGGTATTCTATTCAGTCGTCTTGGGTTATGGGCGGTCTCAGAGTTAATGGAGGAAACTTATCATTATACATTTTCTGGATGGACTTGGTTAAACGAAGAAGGCTGGCTTCTTGGTGCATCCTTAGCAATAGGATTATTGGCTTGCATTCTTCCAGCTATTCATGTATTTCGTATCAACCTTTCTAAAGCACTTGCTAATGCATAGATCAATCATCATTATATTTTTGTTATTTATAGCAACTCCATGTTTATCACAAAGTAAAATTACTTGGCAGACCTTAAGTAAGGTGCAATTTACTGATAAGTATAGCGAAGAAGTAGAGGCATATTATTACTATCCTCATTTTGGAAATGCAGTAAAAGCAATGGATGGAAAAGAAGTATATCTCAAAGGGTATATGCTTCTTATGGATCCAGAAAAGGGATTTTACATTCTTTCCCGCAATCCATTTTCCGCCTGCTTCTTTTGTGGAAATAGTGGGCCAGAATCTATTGTGGAATTAAAGCTGAAGCCAAATCACCCGAAATTCAAAATGGATCAGGTAGTGACTATTAAAGGAAAACTAAAACTTAACAGAGACGATGTTTACCAATGTAGTTATATATTGTTAGAGGCTGAACCATACATTCCAGATAAATAGAACTCTAATCATCCATATCTAGGTAGGTCAACAAAACTTACGTAAATGATCTTTCAAATAAAAGGTATTGGTCAATCAAAATTCTCACTTATCCAACAAAGTATCACCTCTATCCTATTGATCAGCACTTTTATTGTTTCTTGTGTGTAACTTGACTCTTCCCAAATTATTAGTGCTTTATATGAAAATTACCAATGCAATAATTCTTCTAAAAATACCTATTTGGATATAGGTTAATACAACGTTTTATGAACAAGTCTAATTTCAGTAGTCAGATATATCTTTATTTTTGTAAAATTGAAAGTATATTTATCAGTTAAATCTCAAACGATACAGCCATTTCCATAAAGTACCAATATAGGCTTTAGATAGAATTAGCTTTCTAAATAACGAATTTCAATAAAGTAAATGAGTTCAGATATATCAAAAATATATACCAATTTCCACAAAGCTGTAATAGATTATCTTCTTCCAAAAGTGATTGATCTGGCCATTTCAGGATTTGAAGGGTGTGAAACTTTAATCACTGATAAGAAAATTAAAGAAGCAGTATTAATAGATGCTGTACGTAAATTTCAAAACTCAAATGATCGTATAAACCAACCACTAAATAACTATACACTTTACTTCAATGAAATTAATGAGATAGTTTCTCATTTACCAACTAAAAAGACTACTTCCCAAAGCCTTCAAAGGTTTATAATTGATGGTTCTGAAACTCCTTACATTCAATTTCTAAAGTTCTTTAAATCGATTGCATTTAAAATTTTCAAGTTAGTCAGGTCAAAAAAAAGTAATGGTCTTGTAACTGGCTGGAATCATCAAATCAATTTAAAAAACCTAGCGTTTTACTATTTCAACTTAAATGTTATTTCACAATTGTCTCTAATTGAAGAAATAATAGACAAAGAAGTCTGTGATTGTCTCTCTAAAATCAAGGCTCATCATGAGGCGAGTATATTGAAACAGGACGTCAATAATTTGCCTGAAGAAAGTTTAAGTATTCTTATTGTTGAAAAAAAGAATACGCTCATAAGTGCTATTGAACAGAACATAGAAGAATTTCTAACTAATACTAAGTTCCAATTCTACGATGCTTATAAAAAAATTGATACAATTGAATTATCCGCTAGTAAATTCTCGGATGAAGGACTTAACCAAATTAAAAAATCAAATATCACCAAATGGGAAACTACATTAAATGGATGGAACAGTACCAAAATTGCACTGTTGGATGAATGGCTCTCTTATTTAGAAATCATTCATTTAGAACAGAAAATCACTGCTGAATCTATCAGTTTTAATGAAAGTAGAGCTGATTTAAAAATTGATGATGTTGAAAATTCTGTGCAAGATATCATTGGGCTAGTTGAGGAAATAAAAACGCAAATATTATCCTGTGACAAGGAATCTTTTAGTTCTGAAATCAAAAAGATACAATATACCTCTCAAAAGAAGCTTAAAGGTGAGTTAATTCCCAAATTGAGAAATCAAATAGTCCACCATAAAATTGGCAAGTTTATTAATCAGTTTGAGGCTTCATTAATCAGAAACATAGACGTTTTATCAAAAGAGCATTTTATCATTAAATCCTCCACCTATGACAAACCTGTAAATAAGGAAGATCTAACTAAAATTTCGCACCTTGATCTAATTACTTTCGAAATCCTCCCTACTCTTCAACAGCAGATTAACGAAATACAGCAATCGTTGTTCGTTGTTTTTGAAGAAAATACTCAAACCGCAGAAAGCATTTCTAGTATGATCTCATATACTTTAACATCTGCTTTAAGTACCTTAGAGGATGGAGAATCAAGCACCCTAGAAATCAGTGGTTTACTTAATGAAGGATTAGAACGGGTCAATAATTCGCTTAACCACCTTTTGCAGGAACTGAACCAACATACTCATAAAAATATTTCAAAACTAGCTATTGCTGTATCTCAATTCTGCAGTAAATTAATTGAGTTAGCAAATGCTGAAAATGTAAGAAAATTAAATCTACGTATTAAAAAAGCTAAAACTGTTCAGCGAGCGGGAAGCATGCGAAAACTGCTTTTAAACCGAGTCCATAGCAGGTTTAATCAATTAATAAATAAATTTAGAGCATACTATAGGTGGTCATTTATTAAAATACATCTCTTAAAACAAAAGTTTGTTCTTACGGCCGATAAGCCTTCCATCACAAGAGAAATTTCAGATTTTTTATCTGAATCACAGAGTGTCTTCAATAAACTACCAATTATCTATATGAAGCTCTATAAGATAGAGCCCATAGATGACATTGATCTTTTTATAGGAAGAGATATTGAAATCAGCAAGCTATCTAAAAGTCATAATGATTGGTCACAAGGTAAACCTGTATCTGCCTTAGTAATTGGCGAAAAATGGGGAGGTAAAACCTCGTTTATTAATCATACTATAGACCATATTAATTTCAAATATCCAATTATTAAGTACACAGTTATAGATAATATCAGCACTGAAAACGACTTACTGATCGTTTTTAAAGGCATGTTCCCAGCAGTTGACATTAATGATTTTGAAGAATTGGTCACTTATCTTAATGGAGAACATAAACGAGTTATAGTGTTTGAAGATATTCAAAATTTGTTCTTAAGAAAAATGAATGGTTTTGATGCCTTAAAAACCCTTTATGTACTCATAAATAGAACACAAAACAATATATTTTGGATTATTTCAATCACAAAATATGCTTGGAATTTCCTTAATAAATCTGTTAACCTATTTGAATATTTCAGCTATCAAATAGAAATGGAATCTTTAACTAAGGAGCAAATGGTAGAGCTCATACTTGCCCGGAATAAAATCACAGGATATAAGGTACGTTTTAATGAAAAGAAAAGCACAAAATCGTCCAAGAAGACTAAACAGTTTACAGATTTACAGAAGCAGAAAGAGCTAAAAGAACAATTCTTTTCATCTCTCAATAGCTTTGCTAAAGGTAACATTAGTCTGGCTTTACGGTTTTGGCTTTTATCAATACTCAAAATAGATCAAAGCAGCGTACAAATTGGTGCTTTTAATAAACCTGATCTATCTTTTGTCAATATGATTTCAATGGACAAGGTATTTATGTTACATGCGTTGGTTCTTCATGATGGTCTATCTGATATACAACTTAGTGAAGTGATCAATGTATCTCAATCAACCTGTAGGCTCAATTTAATTGCACTAACTAAAAATGGAATCATCTTAAAAGCAGAAGAAACTTATTCATTAAACCCTCTGCTCTATCGAAATGTAATTAATTTATTGAAAGCTAAAAACTTGTTACACTGATGAGAATTTTCAATTTCATAATAATCATACAGTTTGTAGCAGTCTTATCACTTTCTGCACAAACAAAAGATTCACTCAAACAGGTAATTGAATTGGACTCTGTTTCAAATGAAATGCAAGAAACCAGTGAGTTTGATAGGAAATTGAACCAAATCAGTAAACAAGTTACAGGTGTCTCAATTTTACCTGAAAAAGAAAAAGAAAATAAGGCACCATCTATTCTTGAAGTAATCTCGGTTTACAAGGTTTTTTGGTCAATTGTATTCTTTTTAAGTGGCTGGTTAACGATTAGGGTAATTTCAAATGTTTTAGAAGCATTTGCAGAAAGAAGTACCAATTACCGAATTACCATTAAAAGTTACTTGCCAGTAGTCAAAATTTTAGGTTGGATATTGATCATATTCATCATTGTCTCTGCTATTTTACGGCCTCCATTAGCAACTCTATTAGCCTTCTCGGCTTCTATAGGCGTAGCAGTTGGTTTTGCTTCACAAGACATACTTAAAAACATTTTTGGTGGGATTATGATTCTATTTGATCGCCCATTTAAGGCTGGTGATAAAATACAGATTGGGGATATTTATGGTGAAGTAATAGAAGTTGGGCTTAGATCAACAAGAATAGTCACGCCTGATGATAATCTAGTATCTATTCCTAACAGTGAAATAATGAATAGCCCTGTCTCTAATGCCAACGCTGGTGAGGCGAACTGTCAAGTAGCTGCTGAGATTTTCCTACCTATCAATGTTGACACCTCTCATGTGAGAGAAATAGCCATTCAAGCGGCACAAGTATCACGTTATGTATATCTTAATAAACCAATTACCATTCTATTCTTTAATGAATATAAAGACAAAGAGCCTGTCTTTAAAATGAAAATAAAGGCTTATGTCCTAGATATAAGAGATGAATTCAAGTTCAAAAGTGAGATGACAGAAATCACTATTAAACAATTATTAAAAGAGAAAATCATCAAAATATAAACAGGTTACTTATGGTAAGTTTTCAGACGAGACTAGAAATGCTTAATTCCAATGTATATGGTTATAATTTTCCAATAACAGCAGAAATTACAGATCAGTTTGTTGAAGGAAATAATCGCAGGGTCATTTGTTTAATCAATGATCAAATTGAATTAAGAAGCTCATTAATGCCTAAAAAAGAAGGTGGGAGTTATCTATTGATCAATAATGAAGTCAGGAAAAAATTAAACATTGAACTCGGAAGTGAGGTTCGTATACAACTACAAAAAGATCGCTCTCAGTATGGTATCGAAACTCCCGAGGAATTAATGGTTCTTCTTGATCAAGAACCAGAGGCTAGCAGGTTATTTCATGACCTAACACCTGGCAAACAACGGAGTTTAATGTACTTGGTCAATAAAGTAAAAAATGTTGATAGTAGACTTAATAAAGCATTGGCTATTGTTCACCATTTAAAAGAAGTAAATGGTCAATTAGATTATAAGTTACTGAATGAAACAATCAAATTTTACAATTCTAGAGGGAAACTTAATCGCTAGGCAATAAAGATAATCAAGGTCGATTTCATCTATCTAAACTTGATGCACATTACCTAATCATTTTCTTTTTCTCAAGTGATCTGTAAAGGCACCTATCAAAGCGGCATAGAATGGAAAAGTAATGGTAAATGAACCATCTTAATCTCTAGGTAATTGCTCATTACTATTTCTGCTGATCCAAGACACATTTTTTTAAAATTTCAAAAGCTATTTTTAATTCTACTTCGTCCATAGATGCAAAACCCAATCTTGTCATCTGTTTATCATCATGATTATAGTGATGAGGGTTAGAAATAAATAACCCAAGTTCAGCACAAGTTTTTATCAATAAACTTATATCAATAGAATCATCAAACCTTACCCAAATGGCCATACCCCCAGCAGGCTTTGTGAAAATCACTTTCACACTCAAATGATCATCAATTAAGGACATCAGTAAATCACGTCTTTTTCTGTATACTCTTTTTGACTTCCGTAAGTGTCTTCCAATTAAACCTGATTGCATCAGGTTTGCCATGGCACGCTCTACCAAAGGGTCACCACATCTATCTATGAACCTTCTAGCAATTACTAATTTTTTGATAATATGCTGAGGTGCTATCAAAAAACCCAATCTAATGGAGGGAACTAAAAGTTTGCTAAAGGATCCTACGTAAATAATATTTGGATCTTGGGAATAGCTAGATAGTGGGAGGATCGGTTTATTATCAAAATGAAAATCAAAATCATAGTCATCTTCAATAATAGTGAAATCATGTTTTTTTGATAAAGCCAGTAACTTCATTCTTCTTTCAGCACTTAACCGAACAGTAGTGGGGTGATGGTGATGAGGAATGACATAGACAAATTTAATTTTAAATTTCAAACATATTTCTTCCATCAGGTGGACTTGCAGACCATTTTCATCTACTGGTAAATGAATTAATTCGCCTCCCTCCCGTTCCACTGTATGATTGAAAGTAGTATATCCAGGTTTACCTACTATCACTCGATCTCCTTTACTCATTAAATTTGATATAATCAGGTGAAAAGACATAATGGTTCCCCTAGTAAGAAGTACGTTCTCAGCGGTTGTCTTAATACCTCTAGTATCTTGTAGGTAATTTACAAGCTCTCCTCGCATATCTACATCGCCTTGAAACTCATCCGTATAATTTAAATTACGATGAAAGTAATCAGTTTTCACTAGAGCACTCATTTCTCTAGTTAATGACAAAAGTGGAGCGAGCCTTACATCAGGATGACCATCATCAAAATGATACTTTAATTGGTTTAAATTAGGTTGAGTCTGTTTAATTCTCAAATTCGGAGAGGTTGTTTTATTCAAACCTTCGTTTACCTCAAGAAGGTCTGAATTAACAAAGGTTCCACTGCTACTTTTGGAAACTAACCATCCTTGGGCTTTTAATTCTTCAATAGATGCAATAATTGTATTTCTGTTAACTTTTAAAATTTCAGAAAATTTCCTAGTTCCAGGTAATTTGGTATTTGCTGCTATTCTACCAGCGATAATCTCATTAACTAATTGCTGGCTTATTTGTAAATAAACTGGGGTATCAGCTTTTTTATCAATTTTAATAAGTGATTTATAAGGAAGCATTACCGGACTATTAAAAATTCAAAAATTGGATCATTTATATATACCAGAAATATCTTTAATTTGAATTAAAAATAAAAAGGAATGAACAAAATAGATCAAAAAATAAAAGTAAAACGTGCTCCTAAAAGAGGGCAATATGATACTGAAACCATTCACAGGATCTTAGATAGAGATTTTCTCTGCCATGTTGGTTTTATTCATGAAGATTATCCTGTAGTTATCCCTACTCTTTATGGCAGGCTAAACAATCAATTATACTTGCATGGATCAAATGCCAGTAGAATGATAAAAGATCTTAAAAAGGGAATTCCTGTAAGTTTAACTGTTACTAAAGTAGATGGCCTTGTATTGGCAAGATCTGCTTTCCATCACTCAATGAATTATGAGTCTGTAGTTGTTTTTGGAAATGCTGAATTTGTAGACGATCCATCTGAAAAGCTTATTGCATTAAAAGTTCTTAGTGATCAAATTATCCAAAACAGGTGGGAAGAAGTAAGAGAACCTAATGAAAAAGAGATGAAAGCAACTACAGTTCTTAAAATTTCATTAGACAAAGCATCAGCGAAAATAAGAAAAGGTGGACCAGTGGACGATAAAGATGATTACGCTTTATCAGTTTGGGCAGGTGAAATTCCTATTTCTCAAAAATATGGATTACCAATACCAGACGAATTAATGGATTCGGAAATAAAAGTCCCTAGCTCAGTAAACAAAATAATGAAAGGATTAGAAAAATAGAAAATCAGTAAGATTTTCCGATAAACTATTGATTAATTAGACCTTGTCATTTCATTAGATGGTATGATTTATATATTTTTACCAGAATCGGTTATAAGTATTTTTATTACTTATTTAAATATTATCCAAATCAGACTATGAACTATCAGGTACTTTACAAAAATTTGTATGATCCTTCTATCCTATTATTACATAAGGGAAACATTTCATTTGAATTGATTTCTGTTATTCTTGATTCACTTGAAGAAAGTGTTTCTGGAATGGAGGGTGATAAAAAAGTCAGGAAAAAATTCAATAATATTATTACTGAATCATTCCAAAACATAGGTCATCATGGTAAAAAATCCGAATCAAACACTAGTGATTTAATGATGGTTCTTTCTAAAAAGAACTATTATAAAGTAGTAACTGGGAATTTAGTTGAAACTGATGGAGTTCCAATTCTTTCAAAACAACTTGAAGAGATCAATGGGATGAGTAAAGATGAGTTAAGGACTTATTACAAAGAAGTAATGTCTTCCGAGGGCTTTTCTGATAAGGGAACAGCTGGTTTAGGCTTTATAGATATGGCTAGAAAGACAGGACAGAAACTCAATTATAAATTCATAGAAATGGATGAGAAATATTCCTATTTCTCTTTTGAAGTAAGAATAGCTAAGTCTAATTAGTCTTCAAATAGGCTGTTATAGTGAGTAAAGTTCTAAAAAGTCGAATCACAAAATTAGGATTGAAAGTCACCATTTTTGGTGTTTATCAATCCTTTTTATTACTTAGGATAAAACAAAAAAACACCGAATTTATTCGGTGTTTTTTATTTGCTAACCTATAACCTAAAATTTATACTACTTAACTTTAATTGCCTTATTTAAAAGCATATACAAATCTTCTTGGGATAGTCCTTAATGAATGAAATGTAATGCTAAATATGTTTCCTATTATGTTCATAGTGATTGTTGTTATTCTCTTGTGTAAAGAAACGACAAAGAATTGAGACTTGTTGCCTGGTTTCGATCAACGAGAATATTACCCGATGAATCCCTATTTATTTTCGATAAGTAAAAATCACTATTGCTTATAAAAGCTAATTAATCTACATTTAATATTTTTTAATATAAATCAAAAAGGATAGAGAATATTACAAAACCGAATGCAAGTCTTTAAGAATCAAGACAGAAATAAAAGAAAATAAGGTTGTTATGTATCCTAAAAGCAAACATAAGATAACCTATCACGACTCTGCCGAGTTTTTTGGCGGGGGTATCTAACTAGGCCAACTCTCCTGAACAAATACCTAAAAGTAGAAATTTCAGTAAGTAAAACGCATCAAATCATTTAATAGGGCCAGTAATTTCTATTAATTAATTTCCTTGATCATCCCCAGGGGCTTGATTAGAAGCGCTTCCAAATACGAAATCAGTACTTGTATAAGTTGTTCCAAAAGTTTTTGATAAGGTAACTACTTGCTTCATGGCATCCTTAAATTGCTCTACAGTTAACTCACCCAGAGGATGCGTAAAAGTTGACCATAAAACTTCTTCATAAATCGCATACTTAGCATCTAATGCTTTATCAAAATTGGATTCCAATAAAATTTTATATTGAGCTTCATCAATCTTCGAAGTTTCTTCAACAGGACTGATGATCCTCATCCTGTTGAAGTTCTCATCTGTAATGATAATCAATGGCCTTTCTTTGTATAGCACTCGCCAGTTTCCTGCCTGCCCCTCTACTTTCTCTGCTTCCCTTAACAAAACTTTGTTCATCTTTTCATTAGTCATTTTATCAAAAGCTGACTGGGCAAGTGAAATGTTAGCAAAAAGAACAATTGGGACGATGATTAAAATTCGAAAAAGTTTCATAATTTTTGATTAGTAGATCAATTACAAATATAAAACGATTAATCTTTTAGAAAGTTAATTCTTTACTTTCTAAAAGTCTCTAACAGTACATTTAGATTAAAGACGTTCTAGGCTTTAGACGCTATGATTTAGTTTAAGAACCAAAGACACAAGGTTACAGACTTTAGATAGATTTTATACTCTAGATACTAAATTGAGTTACAGTTTGAGTTTGCGTAGAGAGAAAAATATTTCTTTATTGTTTCTCAAACTCAAACTGTTGCTTTGTAAAAAAATGATCAAGTATGAATTCATTTGATTAACAGAATTTAATTAAATAACGGTCAAACTATTTCAGGGACATATAACTATATTTCTGCTTAGAAATACGCTTGCTTTTTTTTTAATTTTGATTATCATATCATTATTATAAAGTATCTATTATTTTAGCAGTTCATTGAAAAAGAAACAACATGTTGATTGAGAATATTTTCACACTACTCATGCTCATAGTCTTGCAAGCCGTATTAGGCTTTGACAATCTTTTATATATTTCAATAGAATCTAAACGAGCACCTGAAGACAAACAAGCATCTGTAAGGACGTGGGGTATTGGTTTGGCAATTGTACTTCGGTTAGTGTTACTTTTTGTCTTAATCAATCTATTTAAATATTTTGAAGATCCTTTGTTTCAAATTCCTTGGGTTGGTGTGTTAGAAGGTTCTTTCAATGTCCATAGTTTAATTGTTCTTTTAGGTGGTGGGTTTATTTTGTACACTGCAGTGAAAGAAATTTGGCATATGGTATATCTAGAAGAACATGATAAAGGTGAAACTCCAAAAAAATCGGTTGGAAAGGTGGTTTTCATGATTGTTGCCATGAATATTGTATTTTCTTTTGATTCCATATTAAGTGCTATGGCGCTTACTGATGTTTTCTGGGTGATGGCTACGGCCATTGTGATCAGTGGTGTCATGATGATTTGGCTTGCTGGTAAAGTTTCTGAGTTTTTAAGGAAAAATAGAATGTTTGAAATTTTAGGGTTATTTATTCTTTTTCTTGTTGGTGTAATGATTCTTTCTGAAGGAGGTCATGATGCTCAATTAACACTCTTTGGGCAAAAAGTTGAAGCCATGAGCAAAAGCACTTTTTACTTTGTTTTATTTGTTCTAGCTGTTGTGGATATAATACAAGGAAGGTATCAGAAGAAACTTTTAAGGGTGAAAGAGGCTGACCTTAACAAAGATCATTGATTAATCTTATTGAGTTAGGTATTTATTCAATAATTTCAAATGACTAAGATTAAATGAACCATTGGTTATCTGATGGTTAAATTCATCTAAGCTAAATATTATTCTTTACTAATTTAAATAGTGTGAGTGTCAGTGTGAATATAGAGTTCTTTCTTCTCAGGTTTCTTGTCTTGAAAAGCCCTTTTCAGGTAACTGATGAAAATGGGGTCTAGCCCAGATAGCAGCAAGCTACCGTGTAGCGCCATAGCCGTCAGTCTAACTAGTCATAAATGTCTGATAGTTATTTGGTTTCTTCTTTTTTTGTTCAAGTTTGAGTTTTTTAAAAGGGGGTTTCCATCAGTATTTTGAGTAGGCTATTGGTTTTACTTTTGGTGATGGATGCCTTTCTAAACTGTGCAATAAGTTGATCAGCAAGTTTATAATACTTCCAAAAGCTTAAGGTATTTTCATTGTTTTCATTCCTATGCCGGT
>CALGOB010000012.1 GCA_937958005.1 uncultured Cyclobacteriaceae bacterium | reverse complement strand
CTAACAGTCATCTAGCCACCTAAATCCTAATTTCCTACTCACCATAATGGAGACTATGTCTGCGTTGCAAATCAGAATTTAGGCAGCTATCTAACAGCCATTTATGATTTTCTCTTAAAAGTCTAATGCATCATTCGGGTTTAATTAAATAACAGTCAACTTATTTCAGGGGCATACACAAAGAGTAATGACAAATGACTTTTAGAGTTGAGTTCCAGTTTGTGTTTGTGTAGGGAGAAAATACTCTATTTAAACTTTAACTATTGCCGTGCAAAGGAGAAATAAATTCTATTTTTTATCAAATAAAAAAATGGCATCAAGTAATTACCTGACACCATTATTCTATTCTGAGTTATCTATTTTATTGCTTAGTCATAAACCATTTAGCCAATATCTTATAATTCACTTTAGCTCCATGCATGAGAATTCCAACTCTGTAGATTCTTCCTGCAAACCACAATGTTCCGATAAATCCCCCTACCAATAAAATCATGGATATAGCCAATTGCCACCACTCTGGTACCCTATAGGCTACTCTAGCCATCATTAGAATAGGGGATGTTAGTGGAATCATGGTAAGCAAATTAGAAGCAGTTCCATCAGGATCCTTCAATACAATCACCATAAAAGCCATACTAGCAATGATAGGAATGGTAATAGGCAATGTAAACTGCTGTGCTTCTTGTAGGTTATCAACAGCAGAACCAACGGCTGCAAACAACGCCCCATATAATAAGAACCCTCCTAAAAAGTAAAATAAAAATAGCCCGATAACTGTTCCCCAAGGAATTGAATAAATGGTATTCAAAACCTGTTCTACTTTTTCATCTACCGCGCCGTTTATAGCCCCATCCTGGCTTACTGAATCAATTATTTCAATCTGAGAAGCATCAGGCTGATATTGATAACCCAGTATGGTAGAAGCAGCTGTGAAAATAACTGTCATTAATATAATCCAAATGGCCATTTGAGTAAAAGCCACAGCTGCTATTGCCAAGACTTTACCTAGCATTAGCTGGAATGGTTTAACTGAAGAAACAATCACCTCTACTATTTTACTGCTCTTTTCATTCAGCACACTTTGCATAATCATGGTGCCATATAGAAAAACAAACATATACATTAAGAAGGCCATCCCATAACCCAATCCAAGTGACAATTCCTTATTAGATTCTTTAGACTCACCACTATCTGACATCGTCAGGCTCTCTATAGAAACAGAAGTCTTTAGTTTAGCCACCACTTCTGGGTCAAGATTAAACTTCACCAATTTCAAGCTATCAATCTTACTTTTGATTGGATTTCTAAACTTATTTGTAAAAGTAATTTCTGGGCTCTTCCTAGATTCAAAGGTGATCCCTTCAGGATTTGCTAATTCAAAAGAAGGAATATAAAGTACTCCAAAAATGTCATCATTTTGCAAATCATTCCTAGCTGAATCTAATGGTCTTTCGTCCATTTTAACTTCATAACCACTGATGGTAAATCCATCTGAAAAAAAACCGCTCTCATCTACTACCTGAATAGTTTTATTTCCTCCGCTATCTAAATTTCCCAACAAATAGCCCACGCCCCCAATTAATGGAAATATAAATGGCACTAAAAGTGTTGCTATCAAGAAGGACTTCTTTTTCACCTTCTCTAAATACTCTCTTTCAAATATGACCCACATCTTATTCATGATTAGCTCCTTCCTTTGCTTTCGTGATAAAAATCTCGTTCATGCTCGGTATTTTTTCAATAAATGAGTGTATTTCTATTTTAGGCATTAGTAACTGCAGTAAATCATTAGGGGAATTAAGGTCTTGCTTCACCCTAATCTCGGAGTGCAGCAAACCATCTCTTTCCTCATTGGCAATGTTTAAGTCATAAGTTCCTTCTAATGATTCTAGCCTATTCTTATGTGAAACCATGAAAGTATTGGTCTTAAAAGACGCTTTAACCTCCGTAGTTACTCCATCTAAAATCTTTTTAGAATGGTTGATCATGGCTATATGATCGCAAAGTTCCTCAACAGATTCCATTCTGTGGGTAGAAAATATTACTGTTGCCCCCTTGTTCCGTAATTCGATGATTTCATCTTTAATCAGGTTGGCATTTACAGGATCAAATCCTGAAAATGGTTCATCTAAAATAATCAGTTTTGGGTCATGTAAAACTGTAGCAATAAATTGAATCTTCTGACCCATCCCTTTGGAAAGATCCTCTATTTTTTTATTCCACCAGCCCTCTATTCCTAGTTTCTCAAACCATATTTTGATCTCTTTCTTTGCCTGGGATTTAGACATACCCTTTAGTCCCGCCAAGAATAGCAGTTGATCCCCTACCTTCATTTTCTTGTAGAGGCCTCTTTCTTCAGGGAGGTATCCTATTTTCCTAATATCATCTTCTGTAATAGGTTTGCCATCCAAAAATACTTTCCCGCTGTCTGGATTTATAATCTGTGTGATAATCCTGATCAAAGTAGTTTTACCGGCGCCATTTGGCCCTAGCAATCCATAAATGCTTTGTTTAGGGATATTTATACTCACATTGTCTAGCGCCAGGTGGTCGCTATACTGCTTGGTAATGTTCTCCGCTTTTAGTAGTTCCAATATCTAAATTATTTTGTGTTTTGTGAATTAGTATAGAAAGGATTCTTTTTCTTACAGTTTTTATTGCTTTTTTTGTTGATTGTTTTAAAAAAGCACAAAATATTTAATTAGTGAAAGCACTTATCGGTCGGGTTTATTCAATTTATGCTGGGATACTATTTGTGCTCACATTCCTTTTTTTCTATCCTGTATTCCTCTTTGCCATTCTGTTTCCAAGATTTGAGAAATATGGATTAATTGCTAATTATTGGTGGGCAAATATTTATTTTCCTTTAGTGTTCATTCCTGTAAAAAGAGAGTGGCGGTTTAAAAGGGACAAAAAACAAAATTACGTACTATGCGCCAATCATTTCTCGTTTTTAGACATCCCTACTATGGCTTTTTTCCCTGGGTCATTTAAGTTTATTGGAAAAAAATCACTCACTAAAATACCCGTATTTGGCTATATGTTTAAGAAACTGCACATCATTGTAGATAGAAAAGAAGTTAATAGTAGATCCAAAAGCTTAAAAAAAGGGTTGTCCACACTTGATAAAGGACAAAGTCTCATGATTTTTCCTGAAGGGGGTATCTTAACTAAATCACCGCCAAATATGGTTAAATATAAAGATGGTGCTTTTAAAGCTGCAATTATAAAAAATGTTCCTATAGTACCTATTACCATTCCTTACAATTTTAAAATTATGCCAGATGACGGAAAATTTTCTTTCTACTGGCATCATATGAAAATCATTTTTCACGAACCTATTCCTACACAGGAATTAACATTAGAAGATGTGGAATGGCTAAAAGACAAAACATTTAAAGTGATCAATGATGAACTTAAAACACATTTACCTGAGAGTTTTTAAAAAGTAGTTTAGTTTTGTCATCACAAATATTGGGGTTATGTTAACAACTGATCAACAATAGTATAGCAAATATTAAGTTTTAAAGTTATGAAACTGAATCAAGAGACACTTCAAAAAATTGCTCATTTAGCCCGTCTGGAGTTTGATCCTAAAAGTGGGGATCAGATGCTCAAAGACATGGAAGAGATTCTTACCTGGGTAGAAAAACTGGATGAGTTAGATACGGAAAATGTAGCGCCTCTAACGCATGTATCATCGGAAATAAATGTTTATAGACCTGACGAAGTTGCCAACAAAGCGACTCACGAAAGTGCCTTGTTCAACGCACCTAAAAAAGATGAAGATTACTTTAGAGTGCCCAAAGTATTAGACTAAATGACTGAGAAACCAAGTTTCAATGAGTTAAATGAAACGGCCAAAAAGTCCGAAAAATGGTTTTGTTTTGCCATGCTTGCTGTATTGGTAGTTATTATTGTTAGTGGAGTTATTCAATATTATGGAGGCTACGGGAACGCTATCGATTGGATACTAGCAAGTAACACCAGTCCTTATCCTATCTTATTTGATGAATTCAACATTGGCCTATTCAAGTTTCAAATACCAGCAGATAATTACCTAGTTTGGCAGACTTTTACCCCTTCTGATATTCATATCAATTATCAATATTACTTCGCTTATCTCATTGCCCTTACATTTGGTATTTCTGCTTATCAAGCGACTATTACTAAACTAGGGAGGTATCCATTTATATTCGCCAACTTAATTTTCATCCTTTTATATACTCAAATTCATCTTGAAGAAACGATCCTTTTTGGTGAGCGGGGCAGAACCTATATTTTCATATTAATCGGTGTACATTTAGCACTTGGCTATTTATTTAATTCATTTGTCAAAAATGTGCATGTCGCCATCAGAATGGCTTTATTTCTAGCAGTCCACGGGCTTACAGCATTTGTCATCCATGAGTATGCAGGTGTTAAAGACCCGTTTATGGTTATCATGCCTTATTCAATGACTCCTGGTATTGTATTATCAGTCATTTTTATTTTATTCACTGCGCAAGAAGTCATCTTCGGAATTTTATTCTTGACTACTCGATCTACTATTGGGGGGCAAGGTAATGGAAAGCACTTCTTAATTTTAGGAGGTATCTACTTAGTCAATTTGATTTTACTAACGGCTAGGAATATTGGTGTTATAAGAACAGAAATTGCAATTGTCGATGAGTATTGGATTCTAATTCTATCTGCATTAGTAGCCGTTTGGTCTATTCCATACAAACAAATATTGTTCCCTAAATACCCTCTAAAAAATGATGGAAAATTATTGGTCATAAGCTTAGGCATCATTTGCTTTGCTTTTTTTGCATTACAATCTTCAACGATCAATACCCCTGCTATTGATGCACTCAAAGATGTAATTAGTTTTATACACATTGGATTTGGTTCTATGTTTTTTTTCTATGTGATCCTCAATTTCATCAGTGCTTTATACCAGAACATAGCAGTTTATAAGATCGTTTACAAAGAAGTGAACTTTCCTTTTGTTACCTCCCTGTTGGCTGGTCTTGCGGTGGTGGCAGGTTTATATTTCTACACTGACAAATCTGCCTTTTTAGAATCAAAGGGAGGTTATTATAATGTCCATGGAGATGTTCAATCATATTTGGGGGAATTTGGATTGGCAGAAAAGTATTATTCTGCAGCTGGTTTTTATGGAGGACACAACTTAAAAGCTTATCATAATATAGCGGCATATGCTCATTATGAAGATGATGCAATAAAAGAGGAAGACTATTTACTTAAATCCACTTACCGAGACCAAACGGATATTACAATAGTGGCGTTGGCGGATTTCTACAAAGAAAAAGGAAACTTCCTCAAAGCCTATTTGACCTTACAGGAAGGGCTGGAAAAATACCCAAAAAGTACTTATATCAGAAACAATTTAGCCATGCAGTTTGCTCAGACCAACATTCTAGATTCTGCACTCTTCTACTTCGATCCTACCTATTATGGTAGTGAATGGGAACATGTTTCAAAAACCAATAGTTGGTATATTTATGCCAAATCAAACCTGCTGTTTAATAAAGATTCAGTAAATGAATTGTTAAACAATGCTGATGCCACACTCGCCAGTAATTTGATCGCTTATTCCAATTTAAAAAACCAATTCTTGGATACAAGGGAAATCAGTATCCCTGCTGATTCATCTTTAAATTCCATTACTTTTCCACTGATCAATAATATGGCTCTTAATCGCGGGGTGTCTAATGAAGATAGTTTGAAGAGTACTTTTCAAAAAGCTGCTTTGCATTATACAAATGATAACCTTAAACATTATCTTTATTATGATCTCGCATTAATGGCTTATAAAAACCATGATTACAATGGGTTCTTTCGCTACATGGATGCAGCCCAAGCTGGAAGCAACCCTGTAGACAAAGGCAAATATTTTAATACGGTTGGACTGATCTCTCTTAAACTCAATGCACCCCGTTTAGCGGCAAATTACTTTGGTTCCGCCTTACAGTATAAGTTTGAAGAAGCTAAAATTAATTATGGGATAGCCTTATCAGAAGCAAATCTAGTCACCGATGCGATTGATTATTGGAATCAGGTACTGAATACTGACCTGGACAGTTCACATCAACAGGTAGCATTCAATCAACTTAACATTCTAAAATTAACTACTGATGAGGCTATAAACAATAGCAATGATGCTGTTACTTACCAGTATTTACGAGCCTATAGAAACCTCTTTCCATATGATACATTTATCGCAGCATTGCATTCAATCTCTAATGAAAGCATGAAAGCTGATCTCCTCATTGTTAAAATGAAAGATCAACTTAAATCTGGTAGACTAGACCACTTGGACAATCTCTATAACATCTTAAATAGGCTTAATATTACTCCTGGTCAGCTGTCAGTTGCTAAGTCAGACTTGGATGTAGCAATGGCTCTCATCTACAATGACTTAAATAAAATAGGTGAGATAAAAAAGAATCCTACCGATGAGTTACTGAAAGAATGGCCTTTTCTTAATTTTCCCGCTAATTCAACAGACTCCTTATCCCTTTATAATTTATATAATGAAATGGGAATTAATAACCCATTCAACATCCCTAGTGTAATGATGGCTGTTTCCTATTTTAAAGAAGCCAATAATGGGCAAGCGGCTTATGATATTTTAATCAATGCCATAGAGGTAAATCCTTATTCTGTTCCTTTATTGAAAGCTTATGCATTGACTACCATAGAAGAAAACATAGCAGAGTTTGGAGAAGATGTTTTGCCGAGAATAGCTGCCATAGTCAGTCCCAATGAATATGACCAATTTGCCAAACAATTCTATGAACTGAAAGAAGCTTCCGAATCAGCTAGTATTTGGGATGATGAAGAGTAAACTAGAGTGGAAATTCTAAATGGACTAAGCACCTTTATTCAAGTACTATTTTCTATATCAGTGTCATAAGAGAGTTATTTTTCTTTGAAAGTTAATTTTACGGAAACAAGATTTTTTTCCTAGGATATTAACGATTCTCACGGTTGGTTTTGTATAGATCAAATTGCTTCTAAACTCTACTTTTCTGAGACTGTCAACAAAATAATTAGAAATTATTAATTCATAATTTCTAATTATCATAGCAATTTAAGTTTTTCCATTAACTCTTCTTTGTGTAGCCTGCTGATAGGAACGGATAATTCTCCTAGGTAAAGTAAATTATCCTGCAAATCTATGCTGCTGACCTTTCTAAGGTTGACACTATATTTCCTGTGGACTCTGAAAAAACTAATTTGGGGTAGCTTGTTTTGTACATTGGCCATGCTCATTCTGAGTACATATTTCTTTCCCTTTTCTGTATAAATGGTACTATACCGATCTTCTACATCAAGGTAGAGAATATCATCGTAAGTAACTTTTTCTAACTTGTGCCTGTTTTTTATAAAAAACGCATCTCTAAAAGCAATATCTCCTGACCAGTTTGTATTAGGTTCATCAATTTCAACGAATAGCTTATTAAATGCTAGTTCTATCATTCTTTGAAGTGTGGCAGCATCAAATGGTTTGGTCAGATAGGCATATGGATTTACTTCTTTTGCTCTCTCAAATGTTGACTGATCTGCAAATGAAGTAATGAAAATGACGGGAATCCGTATTTCTCTATAAATAGATTTAATCAAATCTATTCCGTTCATTGAACCATTTATTTTTATATCAACTAGCAATAAATCAGGTCTAAGATCTAATATTTCTTTTCTTGCTATATCGCTATTTTCCTTTATACCTGCAATTTGATAATCTAGTTCTTCTACCAGAATTTCCAACTGATTGGCATATAATTCTTCATCCTCGATAATGTAGATACTTAATTCACTCATGTCTGTTTAATCTCCTTGTAAAACTTCCTTTTCCCAGTAATCTAACATCTTCTATGCGGCATTCTCGAAATAAGGCAAATGGAATCTCACACTGGTTCCTTTACCCAATTCGCTTTCTATCGAAATTTTCCCTTTGTTTAATTCTATCAGTTCCTTACACAAAACAAGGCCTAGCCCCGTTCCTTTTTCGCCTCTTGTGCCCTCTTTTACTTCTTTGTTTAACTCAAAAATCATTGCTAGCTGTTCTGCTGACATGCCTACGCCATTGTCACTTACTTTAATAACCACCTCATTATTGATGTATTGTGCAGAAACTACGATTTGATTGTCATCATTTATATATTTTAAAGCATTTGCGATAGTGTTTCTCAAAATCGTATTGAGTGCTTTGCTGTCAGCTAAAACTGAAACCCCTTCTTTTATGTCATTGATCAACGTGGCATTTTTTATTTCCGCCAAGGGTAAAAATAAATTAAATACCTGATTTACTGTATTACTAAGTAATACTTCTTCAGGGTGATAACTCACCATTTCCCTTTGTAACAATGCCCAATTTAAAAGATTGTCGAGCAGTTCTGTCAATTTACTTGTTGACTTCTCCACAGATTGAGATAAAAGATGAAGTTTATCTTTTTGATCATTTTTAAGAAAATAGTTGATTTGGTTACTAACACTTTGAAGACCTATTATTGGACTTCTAAGATCATGGGCAATGATCCCAAAGAACTTGTCTTTTGTTTGGTTAAGATCGGCCAGTTGACTATTTTGAATAGCAATCTGTTTGTTTGCTTTTTTTATTTTTCTAAAACCCCAAAGAATAAAGGCCAGGGCCACCGCTAATACAAATATGCCTGCTATGGATAAATAGAATTTAAATTCTTGTTGTCCCTCCTTGATTTTTTGATTCTCAATTTGCGCTTTTTGAAGGTCAATCTGTTGTTTTTGCTGATCATTTTCAAAGATAGTAAGCAAGGCAGTTTGCTGTGCAGATTTTTTGGCATTAAACAGGCTATCGCTTAAACTATTGTGTAATTCTTTCCATTTAAATGCTTCCTGATAATTCCCTAAACTTTCATATGCTTCAGAAATATCATTCAAGGTTTTACTTTCTCTACTTTTTTCTTTCTGTAATTTCAGGATCTGCAATGCCTCAAAGCTTACTTCTAGAGATTTTCTGGGCAATCCTTTGGCCAAGTAGATATCCGCCAGTAAATTATAAGTATATGACATGCTGAGTTTTCTATTTTTAGATCGTTTTAAAGCCAAAGCAGATAATCCGAATTCCAAAGCTTTGTCAAGTTGTCCAGCATTCAAATAAGTACTTGCCAAGTTATGAATTGGTACGGCCGAGTAACCATTATACGCTTTATAGATTTCAGCACTTTGTTTCAATAAAGTGATGGCTGTGTCATATTTGTTCAAGTCTGTGAAGGCCACTCCCAGTAAATTGTACACATCACTTTTTCTTTTAGGGTCTAGGTGAAACCCCTTCATTTTAGTTAACTGTTCCAGATATGGCAGTGCTAGTGCAGGATCCTTTTGATCTATTTTTATTTGAGCTAATCCTAATAAATTAAGAGATTCTTTTCTAATAAAGTTATTTCTTCTATTGATTTCAAGTGCCTGTAAAAGGTATTCTGTCGCTTCATTAAAAGACCCGAGAGATTTTAGTGACCATCCCATATTATTCAATGCCGCTGACATACCATCTTCATTGCCTAACTGCTCTTGTGTGCCAAGTGCAGTCTTATAGTATTGAATGGCCTTAGCTTTATCTCCATTATCAGCGTAAGCATTGCCCAGTGCATTGTTGGCGTTAGCAACACCTTTCAGGAATCCATAAGATTTTGCTTGGGCACCTGCTTTTTCAAATATCAACACGGCAGTGTCTAAACGATGTTTATCGCTATATACATAACCAATATTGATCAAGGCAGTTATTTCTCCTGCTTGATAACCTATTAATTTTGAATGGGCATAAGCTAAATTCGAATAGTGATCTGCTTTATCTAATGACCTGCCCCAAGCATTAGAAACAATGGTATTCATCATATCTACGGAATCTTTGCCCGAGACAAATGACAGTTGTTGCTCTAAACTGTCTAATAATTCTTGTGAATACCCTACATGAGAGAGGAAGGTTAATAATATGAAGATCCATTTTAGCATAAAACCACTAATTTTATTCTCAAATAAAAGTAATGATAAATAATTGTACTCACACTACATATACTACTCACTGACATTTTAGTGCTATTCACGTCAATTTAAAAAATTCAAATCCACCAGATAAGTAATTTGCTTTCAAGCTTGGAATGATTCAATTAAATATTAATTAAAGTTCTTATGAAAAGCATTCTAAAATTAATTGTTTATTCATTAGTTTTTTTCTCCTTGTTATTTTACTTGCAAGGCTGCAATGACGATGAAGAGGAAGATAATGTTGATGAACCCCTTGATGATACAACCGCACCAGAAATCCTCACTTTTAGTCCTATTAATGGAGCTGAAGAAGTGCCTGTAAATACGAATATAGTCCTTACTTTTTCTGAGCCAATAGATTTAGGCTCTATTGATAATAGTACTTTAAGCTTAACTGCAACAGGCAGTAATCTTCCCATTAATGGTACTGTCTCTGTAGATGGAAACAAGGTAACCTTAGATCCCTCACAGGATTTAATCTTTGAAACTTCTTATAACATTTCTGTTGCTTCTACCCTCACTGATTTGGCAGGCAACACTTTAAATATAGGTACCACATCTACTTTTATAACAGCCTCCGAACCAGATGAACAAGCACCAACCGTAATTAGTGTGGAACCCGAAAATGAGGCAATAGGTATAGCAATAGACACCAATATCTTAGTAAACTTCTCTGAACCCATAGACATTACTTCGGTTTCAGATGCATCTGTTATTTTAAGAACCCCTGCATTTTCCAATAATATACAGGCGCAGGTCACCATAGATGGAAGTGTAATGACTATTGATCCTACCGTGGATCTTGAAGGAGGGTCTGAATATACCTTGATCTTGGGAACAGGCCTGCTAGACTTAGCTGGCAATGAACTAGACGAGGAAGTAGTTTCTACCTTCATTACGGAGTTCTTAGATGAAGAACCACCTACAGTTGTTAGCATTGTTCCAGAAAATGATGCTAAGAGAATTGAGCTTGAAGCAAATATTGTTGTAACTTTTTCAGAAGCAATTGACATGAATTCAGTAACTGCTGAATCTGTCGGTTTAACCATCCAAAATAATTCAGATCGCCTCTCTATCAACGTGTCCATAGAAAATAATATCCTGACCGTAGACCCAGAACTGGTTCTAGAAGAAGGGACATCCTATTCCCTCACAGTAGAAACTACAGTAACCGACTTAGCAGGTAATGAACTTGCTGAAATATTTACATCTGGTTTTACTACACTGTCTTCAGATAATACAGGCCCTACCATTCAGAACTACTCTGTGGCAAATAATGAAATGGCTGTTCCTGTAGATGCTTCTATTACAATAACTTTCGATGAGCCTATTGAAGAGAATTCATTACCAGGCAACATACAGATCCGTTTAATAGGGACAACTAATGTGTTTCTGGATTTAGTTTCTGCTGTTGAAGGAAATAATGTAATTGTCACGCCAGTGGAGCCGTTTGAAGAAGGAACCCAATATGCTTTAAATGTATTGACAGATTTAACTGACCTAGCTGGAAACAGGTTGAGATTTGCAGGTAGTAGGGTATTTAGAGCAGCTGTACCCTTAGTGATTAATAGTACAACATTGACACCAACAGCTTTTGAAATAGAAGGTGAACTTACAGTTGACTTTTCAGCAGAAATTAACCCCAATACAGTTACCACGTCAAACTTTCAGCTACAAGAAGTAAGTGGAGGTGTTGGTGTGCCACAAGCTGGTAATGTGGAAGTAAATGGTAGTTCTGTCACATTCATTCCCAATGGACCACTTACAGAATTTGAGACGGATTATCGTCTAGTAGTCAGCACTGACATTGAAGATATGGCTGGAAATACACTTCCTGAGGTGTCTGTATTTTCATTTACAACTGTTAAGTTCAGTGAATCTTTCGGTTATTTTATACGGAATAATTCCAACCCTAACAGCAATACACTCAGATATGACGAGAACAGTGGAGAGGTGATTTCAGCTATTTTTATCCAGTCTTTTCGACCACAAATTTGGCAATTTACAATAGCGGGTGCAGACCTATATACCATTTCTAATCGGGCACTTGGAGACAACCAAGTTTTAACAGCAGGAGGTAATGGTACTGATATAGTATTATCTTTTTCCAATAGGCTGATAACTCCCGTGCGTGCTCAAATATGGAACATAGTGGCCGAAACAGGTTTTGTAGGCACAAGGTTTAGCTTGCGCAGCTTAATTTTTGGCAATCAAGAAGATTTCCTATTAGATGGTGGGACACTCACTATTATAGAAGGAATGGCGGATAATGATGATGTTTGGATTATCTCAAGGGCAAGTAGAAATCCTAGCTAAATAATTTTTGCTCATTAATTCTATCAAATAAAGTGGACTAAATTATTATTTGATTTTAAATGAATGGTCATGGGTAGTTTTTACCTTCAACAATAAAAATGAAGGTAAAAACACCTATTTAATAGTACAAAGATTATTATTAGCTCGTATTATTTTGAAAGAAGTCCTAGGCCTCATGATAGCTGGACAGGAATGAAAGCCCTTAGTTGAATGTAAGGGCTTATCAATGTAATAATCTAAGAGGGAAGAGGTCATTGAAAATCAGCAAAATCAAATTGCTCCAAGTCATAAAATAGGCCTATCTTTTAGGGCAAGTCTCTTCAAAACCGAAGTGATAACTAAAAGACCATGTAATACTGTATACATTGATTAGATAACTTAATAAAATGCCTGCCTTAAAAGGCAAGCATCATTAATGATAAGATCATTTATGGTTTTTATTTTCTTCGAACTTAGGTTGAGTTAATTTTTTAATTCAATTTAAAATAAACAGGCCAGGTCATTTTTACTTTAACAGGAACACCACGTTGTCTACCCGGTTTCCATTTTGGCATAGATTTAATGGCTCTTACTGCTTCTTCATCACAGCCAGCTCCTATTCCTTTGATAGCTTTTACATCTGTTACACTACCATCTCTATCTACTACAAATTGTACAAATACCCTCCCAGTAATTCCCATTCTCCTTGCTTTCGAAGGGTAGTCCACATTCTTGTTCAAGAATTTAAACATCTCTTTATCTCCTCCCGGAAAAGATGGTTTATCTTCCACTATTGTAAAAATTTCATCTACCTTTTCCTCTTCAGGCTCTTCTTCAAAGACAATATCAGTGATTACGGTCTCTTCATCTATATCTACATCGATCTCAATGTCAATATCCTCTACTTCTACCTCATCCTCTACGACCTTGATCACTGGTTGCTCAATAACTGGTGGTGGCGGTGGTGGCTGTTCCGTCAGAGGAATATCTAAAATATCTTCAAAATTATCATCTAATTCACCTAAATCCATCACCATAATGTCATCATAAGATTTCCATTCAAATGCACTCAGTACAAGGGACAAAGTCAGGGTAGTTCCAATGAAAAAAAACATCCAACGTTTTCTTCCAAGGTCTGCTTTAGGGTTCTTCTTTAATTCCATTTCTTTTTATTAATGTTTAAAACTCAATTCACCTTAAATCATAGTCCAGACCTTTGCCTGAGCATATGTTTTTCTTCATTTGAATCGCGAATTCACAGATGATTTATAGTTGCATGCAATTAGATAATCCGAAAGGGCACAAAAAGTCACAAAGTTTTTAAAAAAAAATTGCAGAATTATTTAAAAGAAGGAATCCATTATTATAAATGACTGATAATCAACTGTTATTGATTACCTTTTCTTAATAAAAAATAAACCTAAAAAAGTAATCAGGCCATTGACCAATAAGATTTCAAAACCGAATTGATAACCAAAAAGTAAAATTTTACTGTATTCATTGATTAGATAACTTAATAGTGGTGAAAGTACACAGACAATAGGTACTAAATTATCTTTTACCTTCCATGGGGTAAACAAGCCAAAACTAAATAATCCAAGTAGAGGCCCATACGTATAGCCTGCCACTCTAAACACAGCATTGATTACATTGTCATCGTTAATCGCTTCAAATATTAAAATGACCACGAAGACTAATAAAGAAAAGGCAAGGTGAATCACAATTCTCTCATTTTTATTCACTTCTTTATGACTTAGGATATCTACACAAAAAGAGGTAGTTAAGGCTGTAAGGGCAGAATCAGCACTACTGTAAGCAGCAGCAGTAATTCCTAATAAAAAAATAGTCCCTCCTAAAGCTCCTAAGTGGTTAATGGCAACAGAAGGAAAAAGTAAATCAGTTCTTTCTGGAATCACAATCCCCGCAGAAGCACTATACTCGAATAGTAAGGCTCCTAAACTCAGAAACACTAGATTCACGAACAGCAATATTATCGATAGCCAAAACATATTCTTTTGAGCATCTGACAAACTCCGACAAGTCAAGTTTTTTTGCATCAAATCCTGATCCAGCCCAGTCATCACAATGGTGACCATAGCCCCAAAAATGAAATTCTTAAAAAAGAAGGACTTATCCTCCAGGTTCCAATTAAATAATTGGCTGTATTTACTGTTTATAACCACCTCACTCAATTCCAGAAAACTTTTATCCAATTTAGTCCCAATGAGATATATAGCTATCAATACGGCAGAAATCATAAAGGTAGTCTGCAGGGTATCCGTCCAAACGATGGTTTTAATCCCCCCTCTAAATGTATAAATCCAAATCAGGACAATCGTAGTTGACACTGATACCCAATAAGGGAGATCCATTGGCCCAAAGAAGAAGAACTGTAACACGATGGTAACTAGAAATAATCTAAATGAAGCACCTATTACCCTTGACAATAAGAAAAAAGCAGCTCCAGTTTTATAGGACCAAAATCCAAAACGCTGATCCAAATAGCTATAAATGGACACTAATTTCAGCCGGTAATATAAAGGTAAAAGAATTTTAATGATTACTAAATACCCTACCAAGTAACCTAATACTATTTGAAAATAGAAAAACTTACCGGCTCCCACTGCTCCAGGAACAGAAATAAAAGTAACTCCAGACAGGGAGGTGCCAATCATTCCAAATGCGACCAAGTACCATGGACTATTTCTATCCCCAGTATAAAAAGTTTTATTATCACTCTTTTTGGCAATCAAAAAAGATAGGGCCAATAAGAACAAAAAATAAATACCAACTACAGAAAAAACTAAAATAGGTTTCATAGGAATGCAATGTAATACCTGATCTTAAAAGTGTACTTTAAATCCTACTGAGTGTACAAAACGACCATTTACAGCAGAAAAAGAAATATTCTTTTTATTATTTAATAAATATTTGGCTACAAATTAATCAGATACCTTTAATTTTGCACGAAACTATGAGAATATGGCTTACGAGAGTGAACTAGAAGAGCTTGTAGAAGTAGAAGAGTTTACAGGCAATGAGGACAAGAAAGCTCTAGTGGTTTTCAATGATAATTTCAACACGTTTGATCATGTAATTGATACACTGATCAAGATATGTAAACACGACCCTATGCAAGCAGAACAGTGTACAATGCTGATTCATTACAAAGGAAAATGTAGTGTAAAAGAGGGTGGTTACCATTTTCTTAGACCGATGAAAGAAGGGATTTCGGAAGCTGGAATTAAAGCAGTTATCCAATAAATGGAGTACCCCTCCAGTTTAATAGAGGAAGCTGTCAATCAAATATCACGGCTTCCTGGCATAGGTAAGAAGACTGCCTTAAGGCTTGCCCTTCATTTATTAAAGCAAGATGAATTGGAAACTACTTCCTTAACAGCTGCTTTAGCCAAACTAAGAAAAGATACACGGTACTGTTCTACTTGCCATGTAATCTCACATACTACTGACTGTACTTGCAAAACGATTAAAACAGATCTTTCTACTATTTGCGTTGTGGAGGACACACCAGATGTCATGGCTATCCAAAATACTGGACAATACCATGGCATGTTTCATGTTTTGGGGGGTGTCATTTCTCCGATTGATGGCATTGGCCCTGATGACGTACACATAGACACGTTGGTAAAAAGAATTAGTGCTTCAAATGGGGAAATAAAAGAAGTGATTCTTGCCATCAGTCCTACAATGGAAGGAGACACAACTGCATTTTATATTACTAAAAAATTAAAAGGTTTATCGGTAAAAATCAGCACCATTGCAAGAGGTATACCCATAGGTGGTGAATTAGAATATACTGATGAAGTTACTTTAGGTAGAAGTATAATTTCCAGGAGAGATTATCACCAAGATTAATTATCAAACAAGATACTTGTCTTCTTAAATCCCAGCTTTTAAATCAATTCACTTTGCGTTTATAGGCTTTGACATGACTACTAGTAACAAGTTAACTCCTCCTTTTTGTTACTTTGCCCAAGTATTGAAATGAGGGTTAAACCCGAATGGTGCAACAGAAATTTGATGCAAACCATAACTAACAGTCATTTAGCCATTTATGATTTTCTCTTAAAAGTCTAATGCATCATTCGGGTTAAATCAAGACTTAATAGTAATCGAGGTTATCACAGATCATAGTAACTTGAAATAATCATCAATTATATTGATACTTCATTTATCGTTTATTTTTTGAAAAGGCAATAAATAAAAGGAACAACGCCATACCGCAGGACATGATCAACATTTTCCAGTTAGGATTTCCTGTTTGAATAGATCGATAAAACATCCATCCCGTAAGTGCGGTAACTAATATTGAGGCACCTATTGCTAATGTTCTTTTGAAATACATATCATGATTCTTTCAGAAAGAAAACAAAGATAATGCTTCTTTTTAGTTTGTTACTAGATTCTAACTTCCTATTCGTATTTGGTAATTTGTCTAGAAAAGTAATTTTACGAAGCCAAAAAATAATTTTCGAAGCAAGCCTAAAAAGCATTATTTCCCAAACGGGCTAAATTAATTGTTTCTCAGTAGGTTTTAGAACTAAGAAATTTTTACCCTTAGGCACCATTTTCAAGGAATAAATGAGCTCAGTGAATCAACATAGACATCATTTATTCCTTGAATTATAAATTGCTTTTCTATTCTAAATTTATTGGTCCCAATATTTTTATCTCATCGCCTAACCTGAGCGTCTTTCCTTTCTGATTTTCTGGCAAGTAGGTATTGACCGTCAAATGATATAGATTCCCATGTTGTGGAAGGAGACTTTTATTAGGAAGGCTTTGAGATCTACTTTCAATCATTCTCTTGACAAATTCCTTGTTAGTTTCCCCGGTATGTGGGTTCCGAGGTGGGACATTACAGCGAGCCCTAGGGCTAATTCCAATCATTTCAACATCTCCCACTAAAAATCGGATACCAACCCCAGGCTTACCAAATAAATTTTCTTCCCAGAAAGCACTTGTCCCTCCTATTTCTAAATTACTTCGAAAACGCAAGCGTAGATCCTCTGCACTATAATTTTTAAAATCAACTTGAAGTGAACTAATTGAAGCTTCTGAAACCACAGTAACACTACTTACATGCGGCATATCCATTAATTCGCCACTTGTCTTTTTGAATAGAAGCACTTTAACACCAAAGAAATCACTCAAATATTCTAATAGCTCATGGTTATTCTCTTCTAATCCAAAAGTTTGCTCATGACCTTCTTCTCTATTGGATAAGGTGACCAATTGATTAGGCAAATCATATCTCGCTTTCAGCTGGTTAACTCTTCCTGTTCTCTTTCCATTGATATACCTATTGTCTTCAGCAACCATAGCATATTCCCTATCATGTTGTAAAGAGAATGTGCCCATAGTTATTTGGTCTACCTCCACAGGGTCTAATGACTTAATGGGATAAATTCTAATTTTAGCAATGTGGGGTTTATCCATCACCCTTAGCTACAGTCTCCTGTCTTTTTCGTCAATCGCCAAGTCATTAATACTGGCGTATCTTTTCTTCATTAAGCCATTTTCATCAAACTCCCAATTCTCATTTCCATAAGCACGAAACCATTGCCCATTCTTGTTATGGTATTCGTACTCGAAACGAACAGCAATCTTGTTATCTGTAAAAGCCCAAAGCTCCTTTTTTAACTTATATTCCAGTTCATTATTCCATTTATCAGCCAAGAAGTTAACAACTCCTTCACGGCCTTTGATAAATTGATTTCTATTTCTCCATTCAGTATCTGGTGAATAGGCCATAGAGACTTTTTCTGGATTCTTGCTATTCCATCCATCTTCGGCCATTTGTACTTTTTGTGCTGCAGTTTCTGCATTAAACGGTGGTAATGGGTGTTTTTTTTTCATTTTTTATTCTATTATTTTTTTAACTATTTCTTTTGCTCTTTCTACTGGCCAGTGATTTTTAAATAATTGACTTTCAATCAGAGCTCCCTCAAATAGTAGGTATATGTGATCTACTAAAGTTTCTTCTTCAATCATAGAGGAAATAAAGTGGCGTAAATCCGATTTGTGGTTTTGTATAATTGACAATATCAGCTGATTATCGCCTGATATTTCTGAAAGAATATTTAAAAAACTACAGCCTCTAAATTTCTCTTTTTTGTTCATCATGGTAAGGAAATCAAAAGCCTTCAGTACTCGATGTTGATCAGTTTTATTATTAGCAATATATTTTTTCAATTTGTCAAACCAAAAATCATGTCTCCTATTTAAAAAACTCACACACAAATCTTCTTTGGAATCAAAATTGTAGTAAAAACTCCCTTTTGCTATTCCCGACTCTTCAATAATTTGATTAATCCCAGTGGAATTATATCCTTGATTGTGAAACAAGTCGGTTGCCGCTATCAATATCTTCTCTTTTGCCTTCAATTTTCTATTCTATTACAAATATATTTTTTTTATCTAGACAAGTCTACCTAAATTTTATACGATCTTGTCCTGAAAATTAACGAATGATGAAACTTATTAAATATAATTAGTCTACTTTATGACTTAAAGTGTCGTCTTACAATAAGAATTGGCATTCTAAAACATATACAAATGCTTGAAATGATCTATATTGTAAAACCCTTAGATAACAACATACATTAAATTGACTATGGATAAAGCAGAATCAAGCAAATCAATTGTATCTTGGCAAAGCGAGTTACTTAAAACGGCAGAAAAATATAACATTATCGTGAGTTGGGTAGCTGTCATTTTTAACATCCTTTTTTTTATCACGGATTATATCAATGTCGAAGAACATTGGATTGTTTTCCTTTATGTACGACTAGGAGTTTCAGGAATCACTTTCGCTGCTTTGATGCTTAGGAAACCTTTAAAAATCCCAAGTGAAAAGGTGGTTTTTATTCCCTTTCTTTTAATTTCTTTCCAAAATGCCTTTATGTGGAGTTTAATGGATGCTGAACATCTCCAAAAACATACCCTTGCTTATATGGCATTATTTATAGGTGCCGGAATGCTTATCTTATGGAAAATGAATTATTCCGTCATTATTGTGGTTGCTTCTATCATTGTCAATGTATTTTTCCTCTCCATCAATAGTCAATTACCATTAGAGCAAATCATGGTAAATGGGGGATTACTAACAGGGTCGGTTGCTATTTTTTCGATTTTACTTATCCAAACCAGGTTTAACCTTACAAAAAGAGAGATTATTTCTAGAACTGAACTAGCTGCTTCTAATCAGTTATTAAAAGAACAAAAAGAAATTATAGAAGAAAATAACGAGCATATCACAGCAAGTATTCAATATGCCAAGAGAATTCAAGAAGCTATACTTCCTAATAATGAATTATTCGAAAAACACCTATCTGAACATTTCGTTTTTTTCAAACCGAAAGATATAGTAAGTGGTGATTTTTATTGGTTTGAAAGAAATGAAAAGACCAATACTACCTTATTAGCTGCAGTAGATTGTACTGGGCATGGTGTTCCTGGAGCTTTTATGAGTATGATTGGTAATACGTTACTTAATGAGATTGCTCATAAAGAAACGCTTTCTTCACCAGCTGAAATTCTATTTGAGTTAAGAGCAGCAGTTATAGAAGCACTACAACAAAGTGGACAAGTGGATAATAAGGAAGGAATGGATATTTCCCTTTGTATGATTAACCACGAAAAACGTACTTTACAATTTGCAGGCGCTTATAATCCCTTATACCAGGTAAGAGAAGGATCTCTCATAGAAACTAAATCTGACAGAATGCCTATTGGGAATTATCATGATAGAAATGAAATGCCATTTACTAATCATGATATAGAAACTCAAGAAGGTGACATTTTTTATATTTTTACAGATGGTTACATTGATCAATTTGGTGGACCAAAAGGAAAAAAATTATCCTCAAAAAATTTCAAAAAAGTAATAGAGGATATTAGCAAACACCCACTGAAAAATCAACCAAAATACCTAGAAAAGGGGATGAAAAACTGGCAGAAAGACTTAGATCAAATAGATGATATGTTGATAATTGGTTTTAAAATATAAGGCTTTTTAACGCACTTCAATGAAAAATTAACGGCTTTATAAAGTAAGTTTCTCCACCTTATCTGATTACCCGCAAGATACTGATTATCTACAGACCTTGGCAGAGAGCACTTAGAGAAATTCACTTTATCTTTTGTTATGGGGCATTTTTTCTCCGTTCTCTAAAAACAATTTAGTCAAAAAAAATAGCCAAACCTTTCGGAATCGCTATCTTTGCTTTGTGTCTATTTTACATGGAAAATCCATGTTACGTTTTATTAAACGATTGATCCAAGTTAAAGGTTTTACCCTTAAACTAAAAATCAGTTTTAAGTTGAGAACTTTTAAGTAGCATGGTCTCCCGGAGAAATCTGAGAGCCATGTAATAGACACTTTTCACATTTCCTCTTCCTTCTCAAGGTTTATATGTCCACAAACAAATTCCAACAATTCACATGGGTTTGCTTCAATTGCCAAAGCAATCATATAAAGTTCGTCTGCTCTCAATTTAGCTTTTGGATTTATTGATAATTCACTTAATCTCGAGGGGTTTTATCCAGTCTTTCTAGAGATCAGTGCTTTATTCACAGATCTATTGAGAAAGAATTCACCAAGTTTAGTCATAGTATTTTACTTTTCTGGATTTTAATATATCAATTCTGTATGAATCAATTGTTTTTCTATATGATTATTTTCAAAATCTGTTGTTTTTCTGGATTTTTATACATTACACGAAATGTAAAATTAATTTTCTTATGGTCTCATATAATCAGAATAAAAACGAAATTGAATTAACAATTCCAGTTGCTGGTATTGCAGAATTATATAGTTATCAAAAAGGATTATTGCAATTTTCTCGGAAATTGAAATCAATGATCTTAATTCTGAATTACTGGCATCCAAGTAAAACTGAAATTGAAGTAAAACTGCTCTTGATATCGTTTAATCAAAGATTATTTCTGAAGTTCAAAAACACCCCCTATAAATCAATCGAAGGGCTGACAACTCTAGCTTTCGTCCGTTTTTTCCCGCCAAGCGGCCTTGTTTATGAAAAAAGGACCGCGCGACGGCCGCCAAAAAAATCAACAGGGTCGCCTGGCGAATAATTTAAAGCTCCCACCCTAAACCCGGCAGCGGCCGACACACGTCTCGCACACCCCGCTAAATGATCACCGCGACGGCGTACCGTGCCAACCCTCCAAAATGTATAAAAATGAAAACCTTTTCCTCGGATACTAGTAATAACAATATGTGTTAATAAATAAAAATACAATTTACTTTAGTGAGATGCGTTGCTAATGACTTCCAGGTTAAACTAGTGGAATCTGTATAAAATACATTTCCACTAGTAGTACCAAAAACCATTAAATTACTTTTTTTATAAAAACTTTGCCTTAACACTATATCGAACGATAGTTCTTTTGGCAATCCTGTGCTTACTTCAAACCAGTGTTTTCCAAAATCATCAGTTTGATATACCTGCAATTTTAAATTTGGTGCGATTCTCCTTTCATCACTTTCCACTGGTATTACCCATGCTCTTCCTTCAAAGTCATCATCTATTGCAATGGTAAATCCATAATTAGGAATACCTTCTTTATTGGCTATATTTTCCCAACTGGCTGCATTGTTTTTGGACACGAATATTCCACAATGGTTCTGCTGCCATAATATATTTGAGTTACTAGAGGACATTAAAAGTAAATGTGGATCATGACCTACTTCTACATTAGGGTTTGGCAAGTAAGCTGCAATCAACCCATTATTCCTAGGGTTCCATGTTGTGCCACCATCTTTAGTTTCAAAAACACCAGCGCAACTTATTGCAATAAAAACATGATTACTATCTTCTGGATTTATTACTATTGAATGTATAAATGGGTAATCACTGCCTGCACCAAACCATTGTCCTTGTTTCAATCTGCTAGGGTGCTTCCATAGGCTGCTAACTAGGTTAAAGGTATGTCCATTGTCTGTACTATGAAATAATGCTCCAGGATCTGTGCCTAACCATAAATTTTTGGATTGATCAGAACCGCCACTAGCCATGCTCCATATTTGACGGACTTTGGCCAATTTACCATTTGGGAGTTTTTCACCTTTTAAAGAAGGTAATTTTGTAATTGACCAATTTTTGCCCTGGTCATCAGAAAAATGTAATTTTTGACCCCAATGTTTATGGATTACACCTACCCACCATCTGCCACTTATTTGATCAATAAAGGCCATGCTAACTGAAAAGCCCAAAAAGTGAGTCTTCACTAGAACTGGGTCATCTAAAAATGTAGAATGCCGATAAACTAATAGTCCTTTTGTAGTACCTATTAAAATGTGCATCTAACCTCCAGATAATGCTTGGAAAACTAAAATTTCGTCAGATGCATTTACCGCATCAGTTAAGGTATTTCTATCTTGTATTAATTCTTCTTTAAGGAAAATATTGACATGCTTTCTCAAGCTTCCATCTTCTTCTAAAATATAATCTTGTATTCCAGGGAATTGTTCTTCAACAGACTGGATTACTTGTTGAACAGATTCTCCCTCACATTCTAAGTCGCATAATTGCGGGAAAAACCTTCTTAATGCAGACGTAAATTTTATTTTAGCCATATTTATGCAATCGCTTATTAAATAACATTTTTACTTTATATCCTAGTGAAAACAAACTTCTATAAATAACAGAACAGTTCCTAAAATTTAGAATTCTTTTGATATAAACAACTGATGAGCAATAATGACTAATTCATCTAAGCCCATAGGTAAGGTATAAATTATTTTTAGTCCTCAAAAGCGCTCGAAGAAAGGAGAACCCATATTTTATCAAAGAGTGCCCATGCCTATTGTTTACATTAAATATATTAACAATTATGTGATTTACCTTGGTTTGATATTATTGATTTGTTTAAATTTCAACGTATGATAGAATTTTCACGAATTATTCGAAAGTGGTTAGAAGATGGTCAGCAAATAATGCTAACCAGAGTAATTAAAACTTGGGGATCTTCTCCTCGCCCTATCGGATCTATCATGTTAAACAATACTGATGGTAATATACTTGGATCAATAAGTGGTGGTTGTGTAGAAGGTGCAGTAGTTAAAAGTGCTATTGAAGCTCTTGGTGTCAATGAATCTCGTGTATTACATTTTGGGGTTACTGATGAGGATGCTTGGTCTGTAGGGTTATCATGTGGTGGTAATTTGGAAGTGTTTATGCAACCAGTCCAATTTAAAAAGGGAGGTGTCTGGGATAAATTGTTAGAAAACTTAAAACATAATAAATCTAGTATAGTGATTAGTGGACTAGATAAAGAAACTTCTACCAATACGATTCTGACAGAAGGGAAAGATTTACTGGGAGACCCTTTACCAATAAAAATTAAAAATGAAGCTTTAAAAGCATTTCATGAAAGAGTAAATAGAGTCATAACCCATGATGGACAATCCTATTTTATTCATGTTTTTCCAAGAAAACATTTATTAATTATGGTCGGCGCTGCTCATATAACGGTTGATTTGGTAGAATTGGCTAACAACTATGGCTTTGAAACTGTGGTAATAGACCCACGTGGTTTTTTTGTAGAAAATACAATATTTAACAGTCAACCCAATCATTTACTTCAATCTTTCCCTTCAGAAGTCTTAGGTCAGTTTCCTTTAGATGCATATACATTTTGCGCTATATTATCTCATGATCCAAAGATTGATGATAATGCTTTAGAAATATTACTACCTTCTGATACAGCCTATATAGGTGCTTTAGGAAGTAAAAAGACACATGCAAAGAGAGTAGCGAGGCTAAAAGAAAAGGGAATAGCCAATGAGCTTATAGAAAAGATTAAAGCTCCAATTGGGATGCCAATTAAAGCTAAGTCGGCTAAAGAAATAGCATTAGCTGTAATGGGTGAAATCATCTTAGCAAAAAATCAATTTAAATGAAAACCAATACCATACTGGACATATATCATCTTGTAAACTAATGAACCAACCCCGACCCAAGGGTACGGGGTATCTATGGGCAATAATTTAATGATCGACTCGAGAGTCGGGGAATTAATATCCCTTAGGGATTAAACCCGAATGATGTATTAGACTTTTAAGAGAAAATCATAAATGGCTGTTAGATAGCTGCCTAAATTCTGATTTGCAACGCAGACATAATCTCCATTATGGTGAGTAGGAAGTTAGGATTTAGGTGGCTAGATGACTGTTAGTTATGGTTTGCATCAAATTTCTATTGCATCATTCGGGTTAAACTATACCTTATGGTAGAAGTTTTGATCAAAATCCATATTTTTGTAGCATGGAGTGCATTACAGGTAAGAAATCATTTTATAGTAGAGAACTAGCAGAAGAAGCACTAATAGCCAATAGGTCTCGTTTTCATCACGACGAAAATGCTGGGCCTATTAATATCTATCAATGTAATGATTGTGGTAATTTTCACTTTACCTCAAAGGGGCCCAAAAGTAGCTTGTTAGAAGATGAGAGCATAAAAAAACATATCTCACTTAATAGAGAAGCGGGGTTTTGGGAAAGAAAATTACGTTAAAGCCGCATTAGAATTTTATAAGTTAACAGTAAATAACTGTTAGATGGTTAAATGAACCAACCCCGACCCAAGGGTACGGGGTATCTATGGGCAATAATTTAATGATCGACTCAAGAGTCGGGGAATTAATATCCCTTAGGGATTAAAATTTTACTTGGTTTCTATTCGGAGCTTTGTGGATTTATTAGTTTGCTTGTTTTCAAATATTACAAATCATCATAAAATTCTAGTTCATCTGAATATAGGATATTGAAACTGTCATAGAATATTGAAAAATGAAATACTATTTTATATTAATCACTTTCATTTACACCTGCGAAAAAACTAGTAGAGCCGCAAACTTTTGCCTGGATGAGCCCGTCTTTAAGCCAGACAGACTCATCCAGCTACGGCTGCCGCTTTTTGCATTAGTCTTTGATGACGTAAAAATAGTCGTAGTGACTTACCATCAAAAACCCTAGCTGCCATGGAGTAGAAAAGTTTGAAACGGCTAGGCCGCCTTGTCTCAACCCTGTCAATAGCTCTGAGAGCGATCTCAAACAACAAGGGCTGCTCCAGTTCACGGTAGCGTGGCTTACCTAGAAATCTTTTAAAACTGTTCCGGGTAGACGGAAACCTTCTATGCTTACTTTTTAAAATTGACCTCAGGTTTATAATCAGAATAGATATTCTAAAATATCATTCGGGTTAGCACGAATAATCCACAGAGGCTTGTATCATTAAATGAAGCAACCCCGACTGATGGGTATTGGATATCTACTGGTAATAACTTAATGACTAACTTAGCGAATCTGTAGAGAAAGTGATAGCTCTCAAGGTATTTTGGGAGCCTTACTAGAGAACTAATATTTCTAAGGGATTAAATATCTTGTATAATTCATGCCTCGTAGATTTGCCCTAAGATTGGTGGATTCTTTTATTCAGATCAGCTTATGATTTTGAATTGATTTCTTAAACTATTTTCGTGCAACTAAATGGTAATATATTGTTAGTTAGATAATTATGTAGGACAATCTCTTTTAACCTTACTATTTTTTACTAAGATATTTTTTATACTTTTGTAAAGGAAGTGCTATCCAATTGGGTATTATTTTTAATGAGTTTTCACCAAATGAAAAATAAGATATTTATATATTTGATGTTCCAATTTGGCTTTATGATAGCTTTTCAAATTCATCAATCGAGAGGTCAGACTGTTAAAGAATTAATTGTCAAATCAGACTCTCTTAGCTCAGTTGATATTAAAAAAGCTATTTACTATGCTAAAAAAGCTATCTACTATGCTAAATCTTCAAATGACACTATAGAGCTAATCCAAGCGTATTCACTAATTGCTTTTATTTACATTAATATGGGTGATCAGGAATCTGCAACTATTAATTATCAAAAAGCTTCTCAGTTAATTTCTTCTATACATGGAGATCATTTGGAATTGGGAAAGATTTATTTTCATTTAAGTAGGTTTCAATTTTTAATAGCTAATTATGATTCATGCTTTGTATTGGCAAATCTTTCTTTAGAAAATTCTAAACTATCCAATTTTCATGAAGCACAAGAGTATAAAATCAAAGCTAAAAATGTTATATCAAAATATCATTTTAGAAAAGGAAACATTGAGTTAGCCATTAAAGGATTTAATGAGACGCTTAATTTTGCATCTGAATATGGTTATAAGTCTAACGAACAACAGATATCGTTTAACCTAGCCCAATCGTATATGAGTATTTCAGATTACGCTAAGGCAATGAAATTTGCTCAACATTCTATGCAAGTATCTGTTGAATTAAAAGATAGTCTTGCAATAGCAAAATCGCAGTACATAAAAGGCAGAGTGTTTTCTGCAGTTGGAGACTTTGATGAAAGTTTAAAAATTTTATTTAAAGCAGAGGGTTATTTTAGAGCGCTTCATGAAATAAGATTCTTAGGAGCCACAATGAGTGACATTGGAATTAATTATAGCCTATTAAATCAACCAAAGAAATCTTTAGAATATTTAAATAAAGGCAAGAAACTACAAGAGTTATCAGGAGACAAAAATTCACTTTCCCACACTTATGCATTAATAGGTAAAACTTTCAATGTTTTAGATAAACCTGACTCTGCTTTATTTTATGCTTATAAGGGTTATGACTTAGCAATGAGTATAAATGATGAAATTAGTCTGATTGAAAATATAACTACGCTAGCTATATTGAATTATGATACAAAGAAGTATCATAAGGCGGAAGAATTTTCGCTAAGAGGACTGTGTTCTTCAGAAGAAATAGGAAATTATAAGTTAGTGAAAATGAATTCCGATATTCTATTTAAAATTTATGAAATAAGATTTCAACCACAATTAGCTTTGTCTTATCTCAAGAAGTCAATAGCTGCTAAAGATAGTCTTTTAGCACTTGATAAGATTAGAAATATTGTTAAAACTCAAATGACCTTAAATCATAAGAATGAGAAAAATAGATTAATGGCAAATAATGAAAAAGAGGGACTGTTGTTAATTGATAGATTAGAAAAACAAAAATTTCTAAAATATGTAGCGTTTGGCAGTTGTTTTATTTTTATGCTATTAGTGATTCTTTTTTATCGTATTTATAAAAGAAAACGAAGGGATCACCAATTATTAGGCGAAAAGAATAAAGAAATAGAAGCTAAAAATGGCAAATTGCTCGAACTGTCTAAATTTAAGGAAGGGTTAACTTACATGATTGCCCATGACATGAAAAATCCATTAAATGTAATCATTGGTTTAGCAAATGGAAGTCCTGAAGAATCTAAGTTGAAAGTGATCAATCAATCGGGAAAACTGATGCTTCAGATGATTACAAATATGTTGGATATTCAAAAGTTTGAAGAAATGAAAATGTGCCTTCAATATGATTCATTTAACCTATCTAAACTTGTTATAGAAGCTAAGGAGCAAGTAGATTTAAATCTTTCAGCCAAAGGAATGGTATTTAAAAATGAAGTGAACCCTGAGTTTTCTATAGAGGCAGATTACGAGATTATGATCCGTGTATTGGTTAATCTTTTTACGAATGCCATCAAATACAGTGAAATAGGAGGAGAGATTAAAGTAGTTTCGGACATTAAAGATGAGAGGATTGTACTCGCTGTGATTGACAATGGTAAAGGGATAGAAGTAGAAAAATTGCCTCATGTATTTGAGAAGTTTTGGCAAACAGATGCTAGAAAATCGGGCAAAGTACAATCTACTGGCTTGGGCCTGACTTTCTGTAAAATGGCAATAGAAGCACATGGGGGAGAAATTAAAGTCTTATCAACTCCGGGTATTGGAACTAGGATTAGTCTTGACCTTCGTAAAAGTAGTGTGCATTTTTCACCTACTTTAGGTTTAGAGGAATCCTATCAGTGTACAATTAAGGATTTAAGTCCAAAAGATTTATTGTACATGAAGCCTTTTGTTCTAATTATGAAAAAGCTACCCTTATATAAAGTTAGCGAAATCAGTAATGTTTTAGATCAAATGGAAATAGGTTCTTCTGCGGTAGATGCATGGAAAAATCAGGTAGAAAGAGCTGTGCTTAATTGGAACATAGAAATTTATAACGATTTATTAGATAGCGTAGATGAAATCTCAACTAACCAAATTACTACTAAGTGCTAACTGAAAACACACTTGTTCCTTTGGGAGTTGTATTTTTATATATACAATATTGCGGCTTTAATAGATTTTTTATAAAAAGGATAAGCTGGTTCTGTCATAGCTTAGATTTAAGGAAGACATTCAGATTTTTTAATTCTTTATACTTTTTTGAAGCGAACATTTTGTAATAAGTACAATTTGATGGTTTTTTTTCTCGTTTTTTATGCATTTGATATTCGTTTTTTGGTTGATCTCAAGTTTGTCGAATGAAAATAATTGAATTAGTTGCTATTTTATTTTTTTACTTTATATCATTTTAAATGAATGAATTGACTACTATAAAACTTATTGAATAGCTAACCACTTATTGAATTAAGTGATTGGATTAATAAAAGGGACTAACCCCATGGTGGTCCCTAGTTTCCGATACAATGCCTCCGCTGAGTAGCTTTGGCTTTCGCGGAAGCATCGGGGAATTAAAACATAACTTCACGTCCGCTGAAGCTCAGTGCGAAGGAGGATTAAAGTGATTGTTTCTTAGAAATATCAAAATTAATTATGTTGATAGATAATAGTTTATTAAAAATATTAGTAGTTGATGATGAACATCAGAATCTCCAAGTTGTCATTAATTATTTTAAACAACAACCTTACAATATTCTATATGCACCCAACGGCAAAGAGGCATTTGATGTGGCATTAAGAGAAATTCCAGAGGCTATTATAATGGATTGGGCGATGCCGATAATGAATGGGATAGATGCAATTTTAAAACTAAAAGCCAGTAATGTAACGAAGGATATCCCCATTATCATGGCAACTGGTGTGATGACTACCTCGGAGGATTTAAAAGAAGCGCTAGAAGCAGGCGCTGTAGATTTTATCAGGAAGCCATTTGACCCGTTAGAACTTACTTCACGAGTCCAAGCGGCATTGAGATTAAGTAGCTCATACAAAGAAATAAAAATACAAAGTAAAGAAATCGAAATATTACTAGGGAAAGAAAAAGAATTATTGGAAAAAGAGCTCGCACACAAGGATAGAGAACTTGCTTTACAGGCAATGAATGCCCATGAAAAAGATCATTTCTTATCTTCTTTGAAGAGTCAATTAGTTGAAATTGGAAATCAAGCAGAATGCTTGACTCCTATTAATAAATTACTAAAAAACATAGATAATCAATTAACAGCAGAAAAGAGTTGGAGTAATTTTATGATGCATTTTGAAAAGGTACATCCAAATTTCTTTTCTAAACTTAAAAGTGAATATATGAATTTGACCACTAATGAACTTAGATTATCTGCCTACTTGAAAATAGGAATGAGCAATAAAGAAATAGCTCAGGTCACTGGTGTTGAAACTGGAACAGTAAAAAGTAACCTCAATAGACTTAAGAAAAAAATCAACCTTAACCCAAAAGATAGCTTAAGGGATTTTATCCTTTATCGTTAACTGATTGTTTTAGTTATTTCTTCTTAGGTTTCTTATCCTCCATCCAAGATGAAGTAACCTCATTGAGTTTTTTAACCTTATATTCGAAATCACCTTTGAGTTGATCTCTAATGGCTTCTAAATTGTCAAGCATTTCTTGTATTTCTTCAGGGAGTGCTTCTTCAAGGTATTGCCTAATTCTTTTGGTTAGGGTTGGGGATTTACCATTGCTGCTTATAGCTATTTTTAGATCCCCTTTGATTACCACCGATCCTAAATAGAAATCACATAGGTCAGGTGTATCAGCTACATTTACCAGTAAGTTTCTCTTATTACATTGTTTTTTCACTTTTTCATGTAGTTTCCTACTATCAGTAGCCAATATCACCATATCGCGTTTTTTAAGATACTTCTTATGATAGGGCTTCTCCAATACTTTTAAGTTTTTGTGCTTTTTAGCGAGTTTCCAGATCTCTTTTTGCAGAATTTCTTTTCCTATAAGTGTTACATTGGCCTTAGGAGAATTACGCAATACAGCTTCTAACTTCTCTAGCCCCACATATCCACCACCTACAATTAAAGTGTTGATTTGATGAAGTTTAATAAATATTGGAAATAAGACATTTCCTTCGGTAACATTTGATTTCATTGTATGAGTTTATAAGTAATAATAGCACTTTAATATTAGACAAAGTTTGTAATTTATGTGAGATTTGTAATACTCCCCAGATAATTGCGTCTTAATAATCAATATTTAACCCAAAAGATGTATTAGAAAATCTATTTCGATAATAAGTTAACTCACCACAGCCATGCTATATTTCTCTAAAATAGGGTCTGTAATTTTGAGTTTTATAAGATCATAACGTTTTTTAGTACATAATGTGGATTTAAACCCGAATGATGCAATAGAAATTTGATGCAAACCATAACTAACAGTCATTTAGCCACTTAAATCCTAATTTCCTACTCACCATAATGGAGACTATGTCTGCGTTGCAAATCAGAATTTAAGCAGCTATCTAACAGC
>CALGOB010000011.1 GCA_937958005.1 uncultured Cyclobacteriaceae bacterium | reverse complement strand
ATTCCCCGACTCTTGAGTCGATCATTAAATTATTGCCCATAGATACCCCGTACCCTTGGGTCGGGGTTGGTTCATTTCACGACAAACCTCTTAGAGGCAATGCTTTTTCCATTTTTAATAATACTAAAAACATAAATGCCTGGACTTAGATTGATAGGAACAAAATCATTTACTGCTTCAATCTGATCTTTTATCATAACGCGTCCACTAAAATCGGTTATATGATATTGATAGTTATTTCCCCGGCTAATTACTATTAAACTATTGCCTTGATCTACTGGATTAGGAAAAAGAGTAAGGCTATTTTCATCTGGAACAGTCACATTTGAATTTTGCGTAAGTATTTGGGTACCATCATTTAAAACTATTGCAGCATTATAAACAGATTCGCCAGATTCAATTTCAGGATCATTAAATATCACCGTTAATTCATTAAAAGGTGGTGCTATAGTTTGAATGTCTATTCTTTCACCATTTACTGTCTTTTGAAGAATTACATGGCTAATGTTAAAATCTGTACTCAGTGCCAGTAGTGCTTCAACCTCATTACCTCCAACTTGAAAAGCTACAAAATTTAAATAATAACAACTTGTTCCTTGAGCTTCAAAGTCTATTGCTCTGCCAGAAACGCCCATTAAATCACCAAAAATAGGTTGAACAGAAAAGAAGTTTTGAGAAATTTCACTTTTAGAAATTAGTAATGAAGTATCACTTATTATTTGATCTAATTGCAAGAATTGCTCTCCCAAGGAATGGATAGCATAACCAGATGCATTTGGTACACGGTTCCAGTTGATAAGAAACTCTTCTTCACAATTAAAAAGAACATTGGGAGCTAATTCTTCAGATATGGCAAAAGTATCACTTACATATTGCCTATTTCCTACTGAAAATCTTAACTGAGCTGTTCCACTGATTAGGTCAATTGGCCAATTGAAGAAACCATTTTCTAAATTGATGTTTTCTCTAAGGACTATCCATCCAGACTCATTTAGGTTATATTCCAAGGTTCCTAAATTTTCATTTAAGGTACTTTGCCACCTGATTACATTGTTGTTATCAGCAACTAATGGATCTACTTCTGTAGGAAATGTCCATTCAAATTGATCTGATTCTTCTATCAAATAGGCAACTGAAAAACTTTGATGAGAACCTTCAATTTGAAAGCCTGAAATATCAATTGTGTAAGTGCCAGCCTCAGGGGTCTTTATGGTAACAACTTCAGCATTGTTTAAGTGATCTTGCTTTCTTTTAGCTTTTTGATTCAATGAATCTATTGAAGGGAAAGAATTAAGTACCCAAGGTAAGAAGACCTCTGCATTTGGATCAGTTACTTTTAGGTCAAGATCGTTTACCAATGCTAGTTCTTCCCCAGGGTTTGCTGGTAGATCATTCCATGTGATAGCGATCTTAAAGAAATTTGTGCCTTCCGGGATTGTTACCTCAAAAGCTTTAGATTTTCCTTGACTAACCGAGTCTTCAAAGAATTGTTTGTTTTGTAGGGTAGTGGTGCTTTTAAGGGCGTTAAGTTTACCATATCCAGCTTGAAAATCTATGCCTACTGGCCCTACATCTTCTGCGCCCGCAATAAATGCAGCTTTTATTAGTGAAGAAGAAGGGAGTTCACCAAACTCATCTCGAAAAACTTGTTGCAGTAGTATTGAAACACCTGATACAAGTGCAGCAGCATCTGATGTTCCTCCAGGGGCATAAGCAACTATTTCAGGTTTAATACGCCCATCATATGCCGGTCCTCTAGAACTCCTTGCATCCACTTCATTATTTCTGTTGATAGCACCTACTGTTAAGATGTTTTTAGCATTTTTAAAATTACCAGTTTGATTGGAAAACATAGTTAAACCTCTATAGATACCTTCATTAGAAGTGAGAATGCCACTGTTTCCTGAGGAAAATACATGAACAAGTTTAGGAAGTGTATTGGTATGCAGGTCGTACGCTGCAGCTTCAATACCATATTCGCTTTCTAAACGAGTCCCATAAGAATGGTTTTGAACTGAAATATTACTTGAAGTAATTATTTGCTCATCATCTGGCAAAACCCTCAAAAAACTTGAAGAAGTTAATGTAACAGCTGTCGCTACGCCTTTTCCTTTCCTGGAAGAATTACCTGCACCACCTATGGTTGTCCCTATTAGGTCTGCATGCTCATCTAATTCAGTTGCTTCTAATCCATTAAAAAAGAGCCTGTTTTTAAAATCAATGTCTTCTTCGTTAAAAAGTAACTCTTTAATAGAAACGGTTAACCCATTTCCATTTAACCCTGGATTGAGTTGCTGAACTCTGTTAATGAAGTTTACCGTTAGATCTCCTTCAGTCACAGTAGATTCAACTTTAGGTTTATTATATAGATTTAAATGCGAAACGAAACGATTGTTAACTAATTGATTGAAATCTATTGACTTGATCTTTAAGACAAGGTCATTGTGATATTCGTCAATGATTTTTGAGGAGGGATATTTCAGAAACCAACTATTTTTAAAGAGGTTTAAATCGACTAAATGAACCGACAAGATTATTTCTTTATTTTGTGGAATGTTAGGTTCTATTTTTTTAAGACTAGGAGATAATTTCCATTGATTGTCAATTTCATAAAATTTTGTGGAGGGAAAGTCACTTTTATTGATGTTTGTATTTGAATGAATAATATATAATTCACCGTTATTGTATTTTTTAACGAGACTTATGTAATTAGTTCTACAAACAGATTTTATATCCGCAGTTTTTACTAAAGAAAAACCACTAACAATTTGTTCATTCACATACTCTTTAAAGTTTCTTATATCAGTATCCGATACTTTATTTTGACCAAGCCCTAATAGGTAAGTGGATAAAATTAACAATATTGTAAAAGTTGTTTTCATAATTAATGTTTCTTGTATTTAGTGCACTCCATGTTCTGTAACCATTGGCCTTTATCACTTAAAATTATATCACCATCAGCTTGAATTCTTTCCTAGCAACTGTTTATTGAATCATTTCAAAATTAGACATTTATCATATGATATATAAACTGGTATTATCCATGGAAAAAGCTTTAAAAGTTACAATAAATAATGTTTTACTAAAGAAGGTTTTAAAGAAAAAAATATTGAATGCGCCGCAACTTACAATTGGAAATATTTAATTTGAAGTTTTTATTGTATGATTATTCTGAAAAATTGGATATTTGAAGAATAAAAATTTTTGTTAATTAGATTATTAAAATTATGTTTTTAAAAAAGAAGTTTTACAAAGTTGTATTATCTGTAATCTTGGGATCTACCATGATATATTCATGTAGTCAAGAATCTTCGGAAGATGAACTAGGAACAGATGAACTAGCCTCAATAGCAGTTCAGCTAGAAGCTGCTGGTTTTGACACTCATGGATTGGAAACAGGTGAAATGGAAGGGGAATTTGGTTATGTAGTAGAGGGAGATATTTTCTTAACGGCTGATCAAGTGGCTGAACTAGCACCTAGAGTTTCTATAGATAAAGATGAAGAGGCTAAGACAGAACACTACAGGACAAGAAATCTTGTAAGAAACAGGCCTATTATTAGAGTCTTTTTTGACCCAGCGTTTTCTCCAGCAGGACAACGTGCATTTAGAAGAACTTTAAGTCGTTATAATAATTTAAACTTAGATATTAGATTTGTAAGAGCTGACACTAGAGCTCAAGGGAATATTGATATTGTAATTGGGGATCTTCCTCTAAATGTATTAGGAAGAAGTGGTGGATTTCCAAGAGCAAATGGAGCTCCAGCATCTACAATTACTTTAGCCAGAGCATTCTTTGGAGGAAATGCTGATAGAGCAGATTATGCTACGGTTATTGCTCATGAGATAGGTCACGCAATTGGCTTACGCCATACTGATTTTGATCAAAGACAATTTAGCTGTGGGCCTGATAGACCGGGTAATGAAGGTGATGGGGGAGTTGGTGCTATTTTTATCCCAGGAACTCCAAGAGGACCAGAGTCTAATTCCTTCATGTTAGCTTGTAGTGGCGGTGTTGATCGTCCTTTTACTAGAAACGATAGAAGAGCTCTTAGAAGAATCTATTAGTACTAGCGTGCACAAAAAAACGATACTAAGCCATCTCATTCTTGAGATGGTTTTTTTTCATAAGAGATGAAAAGTGATAAATTGAAGCCTGTCATTAACTTCTTTTCTCGCTACAAGATATTATTATATTAATTAGAGTCTGTCTATAAAGTCACTATTTTTAAATTTGACGATTGATTTTTATAGCAAAACCTGAGTAAAAAAGAGCTGGATAGCGTTAGGTTTTCAGTTAACTTGTTTATTTTTCGTCAAATCGTGTATTTTTTCCATTTTAAGGTTAGCTTGGAGGGAGTTCTCCCAAGGATGGGTATTATTGATAAGGAATTACCCCATTTTGACTATAACCAAGCCTGTCATCTCCTTAATATTGTAGGAAATCACAGACCAGAGTACTTTCGACTGAAAGTGATCCCATCCTTTCCAATTACACTTCGAGATATTGAACCCTCTTTTTAGATTTGAAATAGTAGCCTCTATACCACTATGCTATTTCCTTAGACGGGTTTGTATATGCTTGCTACTCACTAAATTTTTCATGCTACCTACTACTTTATTGAAGACTACATTCACTAGTCCTTGCTTACCTGCTTTTTCTAGGTTTACTTTACTGGTGTACTCACCATCTGCAGCTATACTTTTTTGGGGTCGTCTATAATTGGCCTTGACACGCTTTATAGTTGGTATGAATAAATTAGCATCACTAGGGTTGTCCTTGAGTATCTCACAATCCAAAATCAATTTACCCTTTCCATTAGTGAGGTTCACTTTATGACCAAAAAGTACTTCCCTACCTCCTTTGACAATGATATCGGTATGTAATTCATAGATAGAAAATAACTTTTCATCATTAGGTACCTTCTCTCCCAAGGGTTCCGCTTTTAAAAAAACAATCATCTAATTTAGACAGAAATAACAGGTGAAAGAGGTGATTTCATCTGTATCCATCTGATTTTTAACGATTTTATGAAAATCACTCTCCAATCCTGATAACTTTTTATGCATTTTGATTTCAAAAAGTTTAACCCGAATGATGCCTTAGGCTTTTAAGAGAAAATCATAAATGGCTGTTAGATAGCTGCTTAAATTCTGATTTGCAACGCAGACATAGTCTCCATTATGGTGAGTACGAAATTAGGATTTAAGTGGCTAAATGACTGTTAGTTATGGTTTGCATCAAATTTCTATTGCATCATTCGGGTTTAATCCTTTAGGGGTTAAAAGTTTTAGGGAGTAAACCTCAAAGATGGAAAAGCCTTTAAGCCAACATTATGCATTAGAAAACCTATTCAAATTGTAAGTCTCTTCATTGCAACCGCTTAACACAAGTTTCTTAGATCACTATAGCCATGCTTCTCTAACATAAGTGTCGGTAATTTTGAACTTTTTAACCTCATAATGATTCTTAATGAATCAGGTGAACATGATCTCCATCAAAGATGGTGGTTTTCTATATTGAAATAAGTTGATCATTAATATTGATTATAATGAATCAAACGCTGATGATGATGGTGGAGTATTATTGATATTTAGGCATAATTTTCAAATCCAAAGCACCAACTTAAATCTGTTTAATTCTATCATGCTATTGAGTTAAAGTCCTCAAAGTAAATGGCTTTAATCCCTAAGGGATATTAATTCCCCTGGTCGGGCACCCCGACTCTTGAGTCGATCATTAAATTATTGCCCATAGATACCCCGTACCCTTGGGTCGGGGTTGGTTCATTTCAACAACATAATTACTGAGAAAATAATTCGATAGGATGGGTCTTTACCTTATAGCTTTAACAACATCTTATAAAACCAATTGGAATCAGACTTAGTGAACTTATCTAACATCCCATCTATTTTCAAAGAAAAACCCATAAGATCACCTGTAACCTGCTTAAATTCTTTAATTTCCTCTTCATTAGTTCCTGAGACATCCTGAACTTGATCCAAAACCCTAAGGATAGGTTCTATTTCCCTTCTTCTACGTTCTTTTGAAACCTGCCTTGCCAGTTCCCATATATCTTTATCTGCCTTAAAAAACTCCTTCCTCTCCCCTAGTTTATGCTCCTTCTCTATTATCCCCCAGTCTATCAAAGCTCTGATATTCATATTCGCATTTCCTCGTGATATTTGAAGTTCTTGCATGATATCTTCGGTAGTAATGGATTCAGTACTTAATAAAAGTAAAGCGTGAATCTGCGCCATGGTTTTATTAATCCCCCAACTTGTCCCCAATGTCCCCCAAGCCTGAATGAACTTATTTTTCGCTTCTATGTATTCCATATTATATAAAGTTAAATAAGTATCTTAATGTTTCAAAAATTACTGAAAATTTAATAGAAATAAAAAAGAGATCAATCTTCCAAGAAGTTAAGTAAATGCTCAACTACCAATTGATGAGCTTCCACTTGTGGATAATGACCTATCCGGTCTAATAGGATAACATCTGGGTTGGGGATACTTTTTTGATACATTTCAGCCATGTGTATTCCTGATATTGGATGAAAAGCATGGTCAATTAATCTCAAAGGCATCTTCGTTTCTACCAATGCACTGAACCATCGCTGTTTATACTTAAGCCTTTCAGCCATATAGTGGATTAACTTATGAATTACCTTCTTTCCATCATTGTATACCATTAATTCCCAAAAACTATCTAATTCAATAGAGGTAGCCTGAGTTTCTGGACCAAATATATTTTTGAAAGTTGCATTTAATCCCTAAGGGATATTAATTCCCCTGGTCGGGCACCCCGACTCTTGAGTCGATCATTAAATTATTGCCCATAGATACCCCGTACCCTTGGGTCGGGGTTGGTTCATTAGTCAAGTAGGCCAATAACTTTTCATGTTAGTCTGCCTGATAGGACAAAGAATAGGTTTAGTTTACAGATTTACCTATGAAGCCTACCCCACCATGTCAAATGTAATTAGTTTGTATTTTGATTTTAGAGGTTTCCATATCTCGGATCAATCCTAAGAAGAAGTGGGAGACCATGGATGAGTGAAAGCGTATATATCTTCCCCTCACCCCTATAAAAAACCCGGTGACTATTGTATTCGAAGAATTTTCTTGCATTCTTCGAATACAGTAGCCATTTTTTAATAATTAATCCCTATTTTTTTATAGAAATGAGCTAAGATCCAAGCTGGTCCAATCAATAAAAATTGTACATCTTTCAAAAAAGAAGGTTTCTTGCCTTCATGGTTATGTCCTATAAACTGTAAAACCCAGGCCACCGCAAAAATAATCAAGGATATAGCCCATAAGGGTAAGCTGGCATGCAAAGCTAGCTGGTAATTTCCCCAAAGTGCAAATAATGTAATCGCTAGCATTCCCAGAAACAAGGGAAAAGATAGACGGATATAGAATACAAGACTAATAATGATTAGAAAAGTACCAACATGTACATAAGGTGCTATTGAAGCAGGAAAAAAACTTGTTAACCCTCCTAATGGAATAGAGGCTAATAAACCAATAATGCTAAAAAGAATAGCCGGTACGCATAAATAATGAATCTTTTTATTGAGTGGATCTTGATGGCTTTCGCCATATTCTGATATCCATTGATCTGCAGTTCTCATAATTAATATATTTACTTATAAATCACTTTTTACAAATTTCTTTATCTGCTCATACTCCTCTTTCCCTTTAATTGTCAAATGAGGAAATATTAATTGCCATCCCATTTCTATGGGGTTAGTGGTTTTAATATAAGAATTTTTCAAAGAAATCACCTGCTGTTGAGCAGACCAAAACGTAAGAATCATCCAAAGATTATGAACTAAATGATCATAATCTATGTGTTCGTTTTCAGGTAATATTCTTTCAGATTCCATATAATATTCCAAAAGTTGACGGGCTTGTTTAAACCTCAACAAGTTAGACTTTTCATACATTGCTGCTACTTTAGGAAACTGTCTATTGATATAAACAAGGTCATTAAAAAAGAACTGATACTTTAAAATAAGGTGATAAAACTTTTCCATGGTTTTTTGAAAATCATGTAAGGTTATATAACGTTCAGCAAGAATGTAATCGTCAGATCCTAAATGAATTTCTTCATAAATAGCTTTCAACAATTCTTCTTTTGTCTTAAAATGGTAGGTAAGGTTACCTGGGCTCATACTTAAAGAAATGGCTAATTGCCTCATTGTAACACTAGATATACCGAACTCATTAAACAGGTTAATCGCCTCCCCTATTATCCTTTCTTTCACCAACATTAGTACAAGTTTACTAAAATTTATTCATTAAAAGAAAATGTGAACTAATAAAAAGATAAAATGAGGTTTCAAAAACGTTAAAAATATTATAATTACTCCACTCCAAATCAGGCCCTAATTATGAATTTCACACTAGGCTCTGTTACTCATAAAAGTATCAAAATCACTTTCCATAATATGTTAATAACAGATTGCATTATCATTTCATAACATCATTGCATCCAATTAATTTGATTATTATCATTGATCTAGAAACACTACACTTTTTAATTCTATGACTAGCTATCGGAATTTAAATAAATCTGCAATTTTCAGGTTGAGTATTCGAAAAAAACTGATCTATTATACGGCGGCTGTTTTTTTACTTCTCCTTTCAATATTAGGGTATAATCAACATATCAAGAAAGAAGCTAAAGAACGGGATCTACTCAGTAATCAATTTGAAAAACTGCTAAAAAATACGGTCAAACTAAGACTATCTGAGCAAAAATTTCTTACTGAGGATTTGATTAACCCCCTATTTCATGAAACTGGAAACAGCATTCATTTAACTCAATTTGATTCTATTCTTCATATAAATGTTGATTTAATTAAAAAACTCAACTTAGCTAATACGTCAACCATTACTGCATTCAAAAAAGAATTACAGCTCTTAGACAGTACAACATTAATCTATGATGCATTATTCAAAAAGTTAGTAAATGCCCATAAATTAAGAGGGTTTAAAAACTATGGGTTAATAGGTCAAATGAGAGCCAAGGTACACAACCTAGAGTCTCAGTTAAGTGATGATCAGTTACAAGTACAAATGCTCACATTAAGAAGGCATGAAAAAGATTACCTTTTAAGGAAGGATATAAAATATAGTGACAAACTAAATAAGGTTTCAAACACCTTGATGAACCAAATTGAAACAAGACCATCATTGGTCAAGCTAATTTCAGATTATGCAACTGTATTTGACAAAATTGTGACATTGGATGTACAAATAGGTTTAAAAGGTAACTTAGGAATAAGAGGGAATTTAGAAAATATCGGTCATAAGATTGAACCCTTATTAATTTCACTAGTAAATGAAGTTGAGTTGATAAATCAAAAGGAAGAGCGTGCAGCCACTCAATCTATCATCCTTGTTTTTTCATTTAGTCTAATGGCCTCCATCTTTATTAGTTTTATTACCATTAGATCTATTAACAAATCAGTAAAGCAGGTAAGGCATATTATTAAAAAAGTAGCTTTAGGTCATTTAGATGTTACTATAGATCAAGTAAGCAATGATGAAATAGGTGATGTGATGTTAGAAATAAATGACATGATCAAAAACCTAGGTCATATAGTAGCTACCATAGTCTTCAATAGCAAGAGTGTAGTAAAGGCAAGCATTGAATTATCCAACTCAGCTGAAAAAGTATCTGATAGAGCAAATGAACAAGCTAGTTCTGCTGAAGAAGTATCAGTATCTGTAGAAGAAATGACCTCTATCATAGAACAAACTAATGCCAATGCTTCACTGGCGGAAGAAATTTCTGTTTCAGGTGCACAAAATATGTTTGATAGTCGATCAATGGCTAATAGTACACAAGATGCAATGCAAAGTATTACCAGTAAGATAACTATCATAGAGGAAATTGCTAGACAAACAAATTTGCTCGCTTTGAATGCAGCAGTAGAAGCTGCCAGAGCAGGCGAGCATGGCAGAGGGTTTGCAGTAGTAGCTGCGGAAATTAGGCGGTTAGCTGAAAGAAGCCAAGCTGCAGCTTCGGAAATAGATGGATTATCATTTAAAGGAGTTTCTATTACTAAAAAATCTGGCGATTTACTGAACCAGCTAACTCCTGAAATTCAAAGATCGGCTTCTTTAGTAAATGAAATAAAATCCACTACCACAGAGCAAATGAATAGTGCAGTACAAATTAATATGGCTATTCAAAATCTCAATGGAACCATCCAACAAAACGCATTGATGTCAAATGAAATGTCTGCCAATGCACATTTACTCAATGAGCATGCTAAGGATATGATGAAAGCAGTCTCTTATTTCAAGTCTTCCAGTATTGAAATCCCTGAAGATTTAAGGGACACAAAAATTAGAGAATCGCTATTGAAATTTGCTGAAATAAACAATCAAATTCCAACAAAGGCGACCACTAAAAAGAAATTGGAACAATCTGAAAAAATGGCCCTTAACTAGTATTTGATATTTAATAGTTCAGACAAAGTTTCACTCTCCCCTCCTTCTAAGCTTCTATTTTGAAGTAAACATACCTAGCTCGGAAGCTGCTTCAGTGTCCCAAAGGAATAAAAGAAAAACCCAGCAAGTATCAATTTATTTTTCTATTCAATTATTAGTGGGAATAACTAAATAAAGAATGTTAGTTACCTGCTCATTATTGTTTTAATATTTAAGGCTATTAGTCATGGAAGTAACTTCCGCGTCAATAAATGCCAATAAATACTTATCGCTTGTTGTTCTGGTAAGTGGTGAAAATGGAGTCTAGCCCAGGTAGTAATGGCAGCCCGGAATGCAGTGAGGATTATAGCTTTCCACGCCGGATGAATAGCTGGAGCACAGTGACTATTTATGCTCCAGCATTTGCTTCTAATTTCTTTTATATTATTCGCTCTTTAATGACTCTACAGGGTTTACAGTAGCCACTTGATAAGATTTAAAACTGACTGTTACCCCTCCAATTACCAAAGTAACCAAACCTGCTATGACAAAGTTTAAAAAGCTCATTTCAGTTCTAAATTGAAACCCTTCTAGCCATTGTTGTATGAAATACCAGGCAAATGGACTTGCCAACATAAACGCAATAATGATCAACTTAGCAAAGTCTTTGGAGAGTAGAAAAACAATATTTAACCTCCCTGCGCCATGTACCTTTCTAACACCGATCTCTTTACTTCTTTGATTGGCAGAAAAAGCAGAAAGTCCAAACAAACCAAGACAAGATATAAAAATGGAAATAAGTGCAAAAACGTTGATTAGGTTACTAACTATTTGTTCACTCTTATAAGACTCAGCATAGGAATCATCCATAAACTGGAACCTAAATGGGTAAGACGGGTTTAGTTCCGTATTGACTTTCTCTATACTTTTAATAGCTGCCTTCATATCTCCGTTTATTTTGATCATTGATAGATTGGCATCTCTAGGATCATGACGCACAACTAGGGGCGCGATAGGCTGGTGAAGGTTTTTCATATGGAAATTCTTGACCACTCCTATTATCCTGCCCTTCATTCCCCAAATAGATAAACTCTTCCCTATGGGATCTTCAAAGCCCATTATTTTTGCAGCCACTTCATTGATTACATAATTTGATGAGTCCGATTTTATTTCTTCAGAAAAGAAACGGCCACTGGCCATTTTCATTCCTAGTGTTTCTATAAAATCATCAGACACGTTGATTACATTTATTTCTGCAATATCACTTGGACTTTTCCCTTCCCAAATTGCAGAGCCAGTAGTCCTGCCATAATTAACAGGGTTACCTGACGCCGCAGTTATGATATCAATGCCTGGTATTTTTAATAATTCCTCTTTATAAACTTCATATTTACCTCTTAAATCACCTTCCATTTCCATTAAAACGATATTTTCTTGATTCAAACCAAGGTCTTTGTTTAACACAAAATTCATCTGCTGGTAAATAACAGCTGTACCTATAATCAGTAAAATAGAAATAGCAAATTGAAAAACCACTAGTCCTTTTCTAAAGAAGGTGGTTCCTTTCGGGTGTTTGACAGTTCCTTTTAAGGAATTGATGATTTTAAATGCTGGTAACAAAATAGCTGGGTATATCCCGGATAAAAAACCTGTCACCAAGATGATTCCCAAGAAAAAAAATGGTGTTTTCAACTGAGTAAAGTCCAGTACAAGTGACTTATCTATTAGCTCATTAAAAAGTGGCAATAGCAAAAATACTAATCCTATGGAAACACAAACTGCCAGGAAAGTAAGCAGATAAGACTCTACAAAAAACTGAATGCTTATTCCCCATTTACGAGCACCCATCACTTTTCTAAGGCCTACTTCTTTTGATCGCTTATTAGATCCAGCAGTCACTAAGTTCATAAAATTTATGCAGGCGATCAACAAAATAAAAATAGCTACAATCAGCATAATCCGAACATAGTCAATACGTCCTCCCGAAATCACCCCTCCTTCAAAATCTGAATATAGGTAGGTATCTTGAAACTTTTGTAATATGAGCCTTTCATCAGCCACATGATTGGTATGATTATTAATTTCCTGTTCCATCCTACTGGCTACTTTTTCTTCATCTTTCACATCTTTTAAGGTGATGAAAAGACCAAAACTTCCATTTCCCCAGTTAGGGATCCAAGCGTTTCTTTGAATCAGTCTTTCAGCTGGAATCAACCAGTCAAATTCATAAGACGAATTGCTTTTAGGAGACTCAAAAACACCTGTGATTTTAAAATCATTTTGATCATCTAACCTAAAGCTTTGTCCAACTATGTTATTTTCATACTGCCAATTTTCTCCGAAATATTTTTCAGCTATTCTATCAGAAATCATCATACCCGATAAATCATCAAGGACATTTTCATTATTTCCTTTCAAGATTTTGAAATCAAATATATCTAAAAACTCTGGCGAAGCATAACATCCTGTTTCTAAAGAAGTTTGCTCTCCTTTAGCAAATAATGATTCCATTTCCCAGCTAAGTAATGCCACAGACTCTATCTCTGGATATTCTTCTTCTAGCACTTTTTCAAGCGGTTGGGGTACAGAAGCAGTGGTAATTACTTCACCTTGAGACTGGTGCATATTTCTCCAGACTTCATAAGTTCTGTCTCCTTTTTTGTGGGACTTATCCATCTGAAATTCACTATCTACCCAAAGTAGAATCAATATACTGCTGGTAACCCCTATGATGAGGCCAAATAAATTGAGTAATGTATAGCTTCTCTGCTTCATTGCATTTCGAAAAGCTACTTTAAAATAATTCTTAATCATGCCGCTGTTATTTAAGGAGTGTTTTGAAAAATTTTTGAGCATTCCAGGTCTAATCAGTTGAATGACATCCCTGAAAAAAAGTAGTTTAGCCTTAGAAGGATTCCTTTGTATTCGTTCCTCAAAAAGCTCTAGTAAATCCCCTTCCACATCCTCTATTAGCTCAGGATGGCAAAACCATCGGAGAAATCTGATCAATAAACGAGGTGGTTGTATGGAAGGTGAATCACTCATACTTCAATGCCTTGATCGGGTTAGCTGAAACTGCCTTTAACACATGGTAACCTATGGTCAATAAAGCGATTACGAGTGACACAAAACCCGCTAATATGAAAACTATAGGGTTAATATCAACCCTAAAAGCAAACCCTTCAAGCCATCCTGACATGAGTAAATAAGTAACTGGGGACGCGATCATAAATGAAATAAAGATCATCCACATAAAGTCTTTTGAAAGCAAGGTTATCATCCCAAGTGATGAAGCTCCCATCACTTTCCTAATTCCCACTTCTTTAATCCTTCGCTGAACAGCTAAAGAGGCTAATCCAAAAAGTCCCATGCACCCGATAAAAATAGAAAGGATCGCTATGATGCTAATTACGGAACTTAACTGTTGGTCAGACTTATATAGTTCTTCCATGTGTTTATCCATAAATTGGTATTTAATAGGATAATCACTTACAAACTGTGCATAGACTTCTTCTACATCTTTAATCCCTTGTTTAAGGTCTTTCCCATTCAACTTAACTGACATCTCACTGTAACCCCAGTCTTTGTGCAAGGAGATAAAAAGAGTATTCACTTTATGATGTAAAGAGTTAAAATTAAAATCTTTGGTAACTCCTATAACACTACCTAAAGAATCATCAGGATACCACCCATGACCTACCTTCGCCCCAATAGGGTTTTCGTAACCTAAATCTTTAGCTGCTGATTCATTGATAATAAATGACAATCCTTCGTCTGTAGCATGTGATTTATCAAAAGTCCTTCCATCTTTTAATTGGATATCATAGACACTTAGGAAATCATAATCTACATAAATATGAGAGGGAGAAAAACTGGAAACCCCCTCAGGACCTTGTTTCTTAAAACCGTACTGATGTAGGTTATTTCCTAACCTTTGCCCTGATGCAGTAACCCCTAATACATTGGACTTTCTTTTCAATACATCTTTTATCTCATCATATTTAGCCTGAGCACTTCCATTTAACTCAACTAGTAAAACATGATCTTGATTAAAACCAATGTCAGTATTCCTCATAAAGTTAAGCTGTTGGACAACTATGATGGTACATACAATCATCCCCAAAGCCAAACTAAATTGAAAGACCACCAAAGTACTTCTAAACATAGATTTTTTATCCATAGCCCGTACACCTTTCAATATTTTTACCGTATTAAAAGAAGATAAGTGAATAGATGGATAAAGTCCTGCTATGACCCCGAGCGTAACGGTTCCCACCAAGACCCAAGTAAGCACTTGCCAATCAAACAATACTGACAAAAGCGAGAATTGCCTATCAATAGCATTATTCAGAAGAGGAATAAAAAGATAAGTAAATAATAGAGCCACTAGCAATGCGATGAACGATAGCAAGATGGATTCTATGATAAATTGGCTAAATAGCTGTTTTTTAATGGCACCAATCGCTTTTCTCACGCCTATTTCCTTAGCCCTTGAACCTGACCTAGCAGTAGTCAAATTCATAAAATTGACACTCGCGATAATCAAAATAAACAGACCTACCAAAGCAAAGACTTTAATATATACTCCATTAAATTTCCTGTGATTAAGGTAATCATGTTCTATGTCCATAGAAGCCAAATGAACCTCTTCAAGCGGCTGTAGAAATATTTGCATTCTATCTGTATACTCTTCGTTACCTGAAGCTTTTCGTAAATAGGCAGGAAATTGCTCTGACATAGCCCCTATGTCTGCTTGATCATTCAAAACAAAATAAGTGATGAGGAAATTATTGCCAAACTGAGTGTTGAAATCTGTCATAGACTCAATTCGCGTAGGAATTGAAAGCAAAACAGAAAACTGTAAATGTGAATTTTCCGGCACATCTTTCATGACCCCTCTGATAATCAATTTCAAGCCATCCACTTCAAAAAATTCTCCAACTACATTTGTCCTATCAAAGAATAGATTGGCCACTTTTTCAGAAACTACTATATCTCCTGCTTTATCTAATACACTTTCCCTATCGCCATGTAAAAGTGGATAATCAAATACTTCAAAAAAAGAAGTGTCTGCACTGGCCACATTTTCTACAGTGATTTTTCTCCCCCCTTTCTCTAGCAATACAGAGCCCATGCTCCAAAACCTGGTGTACTGCCTGATCTCAGGAAAGTAATCAATCATAGTAGGCCCCATACCAGAGGTACTTAGCGCAACATTTTGCACCTTGGTTCCTGGGAAACTTTGTATTTCACAAAGTCGGTAAATGTTCTTCTGATGAATTTTATCAAAAGAACTTTCATCTTTTACAAACAAATAAATAACTAGACATGCAGCTATCCCTATAGATAAGCTAAAGATGTTAATTGCGGAGAAACCTTTGTATTTAATTAAGTTTCGCCATGCTGATTTTAGATAATTGTAAATCATCGCTGTGTTGTTTTTTGAGTTAAATAAACCTATGTTTTTGACAATATCGGGACGCAGTAGCTGAAGTACATCCCTGTACATTAGTAGTTTAGCATTTCGGATACTCTTTTGTACCCTGTGGTCAAACAGTTCAAGCAAATCCCCTTCTACATCTTCTATTAAATCAGGATGGCAAAACCATCGGAGAAATCTGATCAATAGACGAGGTGGTTCTATGGAAGGGATATCACTCATATAAATTTAAAATCGAATGAAATAGAAGGAATTGCTTCCCAAAGTTGTTTTCGCGTTTCCATTACCTGATCAAGCGCTTGCTTACCAGATTCTGTAATCCTAAAATATCGTTTTCTCTTGCCACCCCTTACAGCAGTGGCCTCACCAAAGTTCGATTTTAAAAAACCTTTGTTTTCCAAGCGCTTCAAAGCCGTCCGCATGGCTCCTACACTCACTTTTCTATCCATCCGTTTTTCTATCTCTTCTTTGATGGTAATTCCATAAGCATTATCATAAAGAATGGCTATCGTAAGCATGACAATCTCCTCAAACTCCCCTATCGAATACTTTCCCATTATTGTAAATTCATTTATTAAAGTCCTAAATGTAACTTAAATATATTAGTCCTAAAAGTATTTTTAATAAAAATGCTTTGAATGAACCTGATCGATTAATATAAAAGTCACTTTTTTACCCAACCTAATTTCAAGGATACAATATACAATTTGGGCAGGCCAAAGGCCGAGCTATCACTACTCGCCAACCTCCCCAATAGCCACTTCGGGCTCAAACAGGCCGTTCTATCCCTCCTGCAATAAGCGGAATGTTTTATCTCTTATTTTTGGTTAAGCCAGGTTTTCTAAAGCTTATCAGAATTGAGAGCTTGAAAAGAATTGAGAGGTTTAGTGTATTTATCTTGCTCAATACTCAATCTTCACATTCAATACTGTTACCACCTTTCTTGGTGCTTTCACCAACATACCCTTTCTCACAAAAATATATTTATATAGCTTGATAATCATCTAAATCTTTTTGAGCACAAGAATTCAACCCATTCGTTGATGTCGCTTTATTATTTTTCACTTGTTATCCTTGTGGATGAAAACACCAACATGGGCGAAAGGCTACAATAATGAATCCATGACCATGTCAATAACAATTTCTTTTTGGTCTACTAGCCGCCAATCAAACAAAGTATCATAAATGAGTAAGGAAGAGTGATATTGAAAGGGTTTAATCCCTAAGGGATATTAATTCCCCTGGCCGGGCACCCCGACTCTTGAGTCGATCATTAAATTATTGCCCATAGATACCCCGTACCCTTGGGTCGGGGTTGGTTCATTTTAAGCTCAGTCAGTAAATAAAAACCAAATAAATGCAGGCAATTAAGGGGTCAATAAAAATAATTTAAGAAAACTGTAATTATCAATCACTTATTTTAACATACGAAATAAAGCTAAGTATAAGTTAACTTGAATAATAAGCAACAAGAACAATTATTTGTAAAACAAGTAACAGACTCACAAGGAATTATACATAAAGTCTGTAGGATGTATTGTCATAATGATGAACATCGTAAAGATTTGTTTCAAGAAATTTTAATCCAATTGTGGAATTCATATGCATCTTTTCGAGGAGATTCTAAATTCTCAACTTGGATGTATCGAGTTGCTCTTAATGTGGCTATTCAAGATTTTCGAAAAGTAAAAAAGGAGCAAAAATTATTTTCATCAACACCAAAATTTAAAGAGATTTCTGAAGAAGAAATCAGCAGCGCAGATGATGATAACCTAAAACTAATTCATAACGCAATTTCGAGCTTAAACAAACTAGAAAAAGCAATAATAATGCTACATTTTGACAATAAATCGAACGAAGAAATAGCTAGTATAACTGGAATTTCACAAAACTATGTGCGTGTAAAAATGAACCGTATTAAGGCGAAATTAAAAAAGATATTAACGCATTAATCATATGGAATTAGAAGAATTAAAATCGGTTTGGGTCAAAGTCATTAACAAAGAATGTATTAAATACGAGTTTAGTCAAAATAAAGCAAAAGAGATGATTCAAAAAAAATCAAATACATTATTAACAAAATTAGAAAATCAACTAAGATACAAGCGATGGTTTTGTTTTATCATTGGTGGTATAACTATACCTATTTCATCAATTTATTTGTTCATAAAAGATGATTCAAATTATTTATTTGAAAATATATTTTCGCCTATAGAAATGTTCAGTATCATCTTAATATTGGGCTTAGCGCTCATCTTTTTAGGCATTAATATAAGTTTAAACTATAAAAAAATCATAGCACTCAAGACAACTTCAGAAAATTTAAAGGTTACCTTAAAAAGAGTAAGTCATATTTTAAAAGCAATCATGAAAACAACTGTATATTATGATACTATCATTGTTCCATTTATTTCATTTCTAGTACTATATCGAATATTCTTCAACGAAGAATCTTTTTTATTCGATATTAGAATACTTTACATTCTATTGGGTACATTAATTACTTTTTTATTTATCAGATATGTTTCTAAACGTCAACAAGAAACACGTTTTGGCCCTTTTGTTAAAAATCTTGAAGCATGTATCTTAGATATGGATGTTTTAGACGATTAATTAGGACAAAAAAGTAAGTGCAGTTACTTGGTTTCAAACAGGTTTTAGGTACTTATAAAGAAAAGACGTATCGTGTGTGTAGAAAACATGCTGTATCACCTATAGATCCTCAAGGTTTATTTTCTCTGCCCATGTTAGTGTTTTCACCAAAGCACTATTTGTAAGGAGTATTTGATTATATTAATGAATAGCCAATTTCTTTTGAGCACAAGAAATCAACTCAATCATTGATAGCACTTGATTCTTTACGCTAGCTACATCCATGTTGGTGAAAACTCCAACATGGGCGAAGCGGAAATCACTCCAAAACTCCTTAGTTTCTACATTTTACTTTGTTACCCTGTAACATTTCATTTAGTTTTAACCCGAATGATGCATTAGACTTTTAAGAGAAAATCATAGATGGCTGTTAGATAGCTGCTTAAGTTCTGATTTGTAACGCAGACATTGTCTCCATTATGGTGAGCAGGAAATTAGGATTTAAGTGGCTAAATGACTGTTAGTTATGATTTGCATCAAACTTCTATTGTATCATTCGGGTTTAACAAATACTCAAATCACCCTGATTGTTTATAGCCAATGACCATACTTTAGGGTAATCCCAAACCTCTTTTATCCTAAAAAGCCTTCTTAACTTTTAGCGCTTGAAAAGTCAATAAGGAATTGATAGGATATAGAAGACATAGCTGTAAACTATGCTTAGTTAAGGGTAAGCAAACATCTTTCCTGAGAGTTATTTCATAAAAAATAACAAAAGGTACTTGAAACCACATCAAGTACCTTTAAAACATAACTACTTCAAAACAACTTCATAAATTTCATTTAATAAACTCTCCCTTACCTTTGAGTTCCTATGATTCAATAGGATAATGACTCCCCAGCTTTTTTCTCTATTATAACAGATAATAGAAGATTGTCCCATTGAATCACCAGACTTCAAATAACGGGTATTAGATTCTTCACTTAAAATATTGACACCAAGTCCAAGCGTTCTCCCATCCTTTGAATACCTTATTTTTTCAGTTAAAATAGCTGCTTTTCCTATAGTACTCTCCCGGTCCAACACGGCCTTTAAGTACAAAATCATATCTGCGGCACTGGACTTTATTAACCCTGCAGGTGCAGTAATATTCCAATGAAAAAATTCTTGTTCTCCCCCTGATGGATTATAACCAGCAGTCAAGTTAGGTAGTTTCATGTCCTTTGTTATTGTATTCGTCAGCTGTAAAGGAGTTAAGAGATACTCGCGTACTATTTCATCGTAACTTTTACCATGTACCTGCTCTAGAATCTGTCCTAATAGTACAAAACCCATAGTTGAATAACGATAATTTCCATGATCAATCAGCTGACTACAGTCATTAATCATTCTTACTAAAGTATCACCATTGATATTGTCGATAGGTTGTTGCGAGTTCAATTCAATCAACTTTCTAAAATTCAAGTCAGGTAAGCCTGATTGATGAGATGCCAAGTCAGCAATACTTATTTTATTTCTCAAATTCTTTTGTAAAACATACGCTTGGGGTAAGTAATTATCTATGTAATCCGTAATTACTAGCTTCTTTTCAATTGCTGCTATAGCTATTAAGTTGGCTGTAATGATTTTAGTAATAGAGGCAATCTCAAAAATAGAATTTTGATTGATCTTTACCTGACTCTTTTTATTAAGGGTTCCATAGGCTCTGTAATATTCTTGTTGGTTTGCAATAACCCCAACGCTTATGCCTAGTTCTGGGCTATCCTTTAAGGCAACATTGACCAAGGAATCAATTTGAGTAGGAATACCTTGACCAAAAGAATTATTGGTTAATAAAAGGAGTATGAGTGAAATTTTAATTGACCTTTTCATTGAATTGTATTTTTGTTTCAAAATTGTTTTGATACAAATCTGCATACACTCACCTACCCATTCGACCGAATGAAGAAAGTCGAACGTATTTATGATTTTTAAAAGGTACGATTATTTCATTTTCCTTAGTACGACTTTTTACAAAGCCTTATTTATCAGATTTTTACGATATGCTGTAGGGGTAATCCCTGTCTGTTTTTTAAAGGCTGTATTAAAAGAAGATTTTGAATTAAATCCAACTTGATACAATATTTCTAATACTGTCACACTTTTTTTAGTAGGGTCACTCAAGGTTTCTTTCGCCTTTTCAATACGGTATTCATTAACAAAATCGAAAAAATGCTTATTTAATTGATGATTGATCAAAAGAGACAACTCCCTCACAGGTATCCCTAATTGATCAGAAACATTTTGAATAGTTAAAGTAGGATCAAGAAAAGGTTTTTCTTCACTCATGAAATCTTTTAATCGGTTTACTTTTTCAATTTTATCCTTTTCTTCCGGTAAAAGTTTTTTTTGTTCAGAAAGTATCGTTTCTACCAGCTTAAGCTTTGAATGAACACTTTTAAAAAGAGTAGGGTTATTTAATGCCTTTAGCAAATACCAGGAAATGATTACTAGTTCAAGTAAAAACATACTGATTTTAAGCCATTCTGCTATACCTTCATATGCTGAGAATTTAATAGCATTTTTCAGCATGGCTAAGCCATAAAACAAACTAATTGCAAACGTTAACTGGAATAACCATTTGAAAGAATCTAGACTTGCTCCTGCAAAATTCTCAAGATACAGCTTCTTACTTCTTCTTAAAATAAGAAAAATTGCCACGAGGTAGGCAATGACTTGTAAATGAAAAAAAACATAATTGAACTGCATTTCAACCATGTCTTTACTATGGGTAAGAAAAATAATTTTTTCGTTTAATTCACTAAGGTATAACCTAGGGGTCAGTACTAAATTGGCAATAATGAAAGGGACTATGTGCCATAAATGCTTAGCCTGCAACTTAAAATCCGCATAACAAACTGATAAAATGTATAAAAGAAGGGTGGGAAGTTGTAAAAAAATTGCAAGATTCCGCATGACCTCAAGATTAGATACCGATTCACCTAAGAGATCAAATACATAATCGCTCATGTCAAGAACAGTCAATAAGAGGAAAAATGCAAAGAGGATGTTACTGACCCTATTGGTTGTTTTAACGGTCAATAGAAAAACCACTAAAAACAAAGAAATAAAAACCGTAGTAAAAACTACAATGGTCAATAGATTCAGTTCATTCATTCGTATGGATCACAAAAATGCTTAAAGTAGAATAATTCATATCGCTTTTAGTCCCTATGCAATTATATTGACATAAATCTCATTCCCAAAGCTTCTCACACCATTAATTAATGACTTTAACAAAAGAGAAACAAAAAACCCCAACTTATTAGTCAGGGTTTACAAATTAATAGTTAATCACCAGAAATGATTTATAACGAACTATAAACCAACTGAATAAATACTTGAGAGCTAATAAAACTTCCGCTGTACTTTTCATCATACTTAGCCAAAGGTTTCATTGTTAAAACTTCGTCCAATGTTTTTCCTTTATTTTTCAAAACTGCAATAGTATTCTTAGAATCTTCTAATACAGATCTTAATTCTCTAACATCTTCCACAGTAGCCAGTTCACCATGACCAGGAATAATTTTCGTTTCTGCGTCTGAAAGTTCAATGATTTTAGAAAGTCCGTCTATAATTCCCCCAATAGATCCACCGCCATCTGTATCAATAAAAGGATATCCATACCTTACAAATACATCTCCAGCATGAATTACATTGTTTTTTACAAATTTTACTACAACATCTCCATCTGTATGAGCATTGGGTGTAAAAACAATTTTAATTTCTTCATCTCCTTCAAATAAAGACATGCTCTCCTTAAATGAAACAACAGGCCATTCTTCTTTCGGCAATGCTGCAATATCCCTTTTCAATACATTATTGAAGAAAGAAGTCTGAATTCTTTTTCTTACATTTTCTTGTGCTACTACAATAGCACCATTACTAGAAAAATTTGAGTTACCCCCTAAATGGTCACCATGGTAATGCGTGTCAATCAAATACTTGGTAGAGCTATTGGAAAGGCTAGCAACTTTTTCCTTGATACGATCTCCAAGTGGTTTAAATTGAGAATCTACTATTAGATTACCTCCACTCCAAGTGAAAAGCCCTATGTTACCTCCAGCACCTTTCAAATAATAAATATGATCTGTTACTTTAGTCTCAGTGATTTTTACCTTAGAAAAATCTTGTGCATTTAACTGACTACCTACTAAAAGGAAAGCCAATATTAAAAATCTTACTTTATTCATTACATTAATCATTTAATGCAGCGAATATATCTAAAACCTCTCACTTAGAAAGTCATACATCTTACAGTCACCAACAGACATAATCCCTACCATACCAAGTGAGAAATGGACTTCTTTACTTATTTGATTAGTAGATTATAGAAAATTTTACTTGATACAATCAAGCTTTTTGTTTTTAAAAGGTTGGGTTATTGGTAATAATTAGAAGAAAACACAGAAGTAACTTCCACCCCAAGTACTGTGAAAAAAAGAAAGGAACATACAAAATTCATAGATCTTTTGTCTATAGATATCTAAAATCTAGTGTCAGGCACCTAGCATCACCTACTTAATACTTAATACTTCCTATTAAGTATTTCAGAAAGGATAATTGCTTTTTTTGTAGAATTAGGGTTTTTCAAATCTTCTCTCAGTGAGGCGATTAGAGGATTTTTTTTATGAATATCTTTTCGTATCGCTCCTTCACCAAACTTGGTTCTATTATTTGAGAAGTTACTATCTGGCTCAAATTTAAGATCAAATCCTTCTGCTCTTTTTACTGATTCTTCATAAATCTCTCTACTACGTTCATCTGAGAACCTTCTATCTTTTCCTTCTTCAAATTGTTTAACAACCGGGGCGGGTTTAGATTTAGAAACAGGTTTAGGGCTTTTTTGACTAGGTGATTGTTGGCCAAACTCTTTTAGCATTTCCTCTAAGGATGTAGGCAAAGGTTGCTGTGGAGCACTATTTGGACGTGCCTGTTTTCTTGGGGGATTCGCTTTATTTTTATTGGCCTTTGCCACTCTAGTTACTATAAAAATAATCGCTCCTATTACGAAAAAAACAATCCGAATGCTATCCATACCTGCAAATTAAGAAATAATCTTAAATTTGCACGCTAATCTTGTCATTGATTAAATCATAAATTGATGATAATCTTTAATATAGTAAATGTTTCAGGTTCTTGAGATCAAAACATTGGGCATTGGAAAAAAGGTCAAGCAATGCCTATTTTCTATGTTGTTTTATAGATTTTAAGGGATTGTATTTAAGATAAAGCTCTTTTTGAGTGATTGATTAGGTCAAAAATAAATATTAATAGGTTCTATAACTGTTTTCTAATTCATGCAATTAAGTAAGCTTGAAATAAAAGGATTTAAAAGTTTCGCTGACAGGGTCGTTATCAATTTTGATGAGGGTATTACTGGGATTGTAGGACCTAATGGATGTGGCAAGTCCAATGTAGTAGATTCTATCAGATGGGTACTAGGGGAGCAAAAAACAAGAGCACTCAGGTCTGACAAGATGGAAAATGTTATATTTAATGGGACTAAAAATAGAAAGCAGACACAGTTAGCAGAAGTTAGTCTTACTTTTAACAATACTAAAAACCTAATTCCTACTGAATATTCACAAGTAACCATTACCCGGCGATATTATCGTTCAGGAGAAAGTGAATATTTATTAAATGGTGTTCAGTGTAGACTGAAAGATATCACCAATCTATTCTTGGATACAGGAATAGGCACCAATAGCTATGCCATCATAGAGTTAAAAATGGTAGATGACATCTTAAATGACAGGGATAATTCCCGTCGTTCTTTATTTGAAGAAGCGGCCGGTATCTCCAAATTTAAGATCCGTAAGAAGGAGACCATGAAAAAACTCAATGACACAGATGATGATTTGGCCCGTGTAGAAGATCTATTATTTGAAATTGATAAAAACCTCCGTTCACTGGAAAGGCAAGCCAAACAGGCAGAGAGGTATTTTAAATTAAAGGAAGATTATAAAGTAGGTAGTATAGCATTGGCAAAGAAGTCTGTTGCCAACCAAAAGGCCATTTTCAGTAGTTTAACCAAACAATTGGAAGAAAGTAATGATCGGAAATTAGGGTTTACCAAAGCAATTTCTGAACACGAGGCAAACAGGGAAAAAACAAAAACTGATTTATTAAGCAAAGAAAAGCTATTGAGTTCGAGGCAAAAAACACTCAATGAGCATGTAAGTAAAATCAGGAGTTATGAAAGCGAAAAAAAGATAAAAAACGAAAGGCAACGTTTTTTAAATGACCGTGCTGATGGTTTACGTGAGCAGATAGAGCAAGACAAAAAAAGTAATGAAAGGGCAGAATTCTCAATTACCAGTCTTAGTAGAGAAAAAGAAACTGCAGATAAGATTTTAGGAGAGATTACAGCTAAGCTTAACATCCTACAAGAAGATTATCAAAAACAAAAGACCGAAACGCAGGAAATACAAACTAGAAATGCAGAATTAACTAATCAACTGGCTTCTAAAAGAGAGGAAGTATTCCAGCTCAGTAAGTCTATAGAAATCAAGCAAATACAACAAAACACACTTAAACAGGAGCTCGATAAAACAGCTGAAGACAGCACAGAGCAAACTGCCAGTCTTGATCAATTTGACAAAAAACTAAAAGAAATAGCTGAAATAAAAAGTGAGAGTGAAGAAAATTACAATACGCTAAAAATCAAGGAAGAACAGCTTAATTCTTCCATTGACTCAACTGAAAAAACAATTACTTTAATCAAAGATGAGCTCTCTCAGATCAACAGAAAACTAGATTCTAAACAAAATGAGTATAACCTAACAAAATCTCTAGTAGATAATTTAGAAGGATTTCCAGAAGCGATTAAATTTTTAAAAAAGCAATCTGGATGGGCAAAAAATGCGCCCCTACTCTCTGATGTTTTAACCTGTGCTGAAGAATATAGGGTGACCATAGAGAATTACTTGGAACCTTTGATGAACTACTATATAGTAGAAAATGAATCCCAAGCCCTTCAAGCAATCAATTTGTTAAGTGAAGGGGCCAGAGGTAAAGCACACTTTTTTGTTTTAGATCAATTCATCAAATTCCAGCCTTCTGACATTAGGATCATTCAGAATGCAACACCAGCTACGGCCATAGCTGAATACGATGAAAAGTATAAAAAGTTGATCACCTATATTTTGGATAATGTTTATATCTCAGAAAACAATGTAATAGATGATGCTCCTGATGATGTAGTCATCATTACAAAAAACGGTAAAATAACAAAGAGGTTATTCAGTTTTTCAGGGGGAAGTGTTGGTTTATTTGAAGGAAAAAGAATAGGAAGGGCTAAGAATTTAGAGAAACTTTCAGAAGAAATAAAAGACCTTAATAAAAAGTTACAGGTTACACAAAATAAGCTTGGAGATAAATCTAAAGAGCTTGAGAAGCTTAAACAGAATACCCATACTTCTCAATTAGAATACATAAGGGACGAAGTAAATAAGATTAACCAAGAATATATCTCTATTAAAACCAAACAGGAGCAATTTGCTTCTATGCTTAACAGTAACCTCAATAAAAGAGAGGATATTGAGGAAAAATTAGAAGTGTTGCAAGAGGAATTAGAAACCTCCTTGCCACGATTTGAAGAGGTAAAAGCTAGTTTGACCAATAATGATGAAGAACATCAGCTGATCCAATCTGAGCTAGAAGCCAAAACAGAATTATTGAGTCAAAAATCAAATGCTTTTAATCAAGAAAATATTCTTTTCCATCAGCAGCAGAATAAAGTGGCAAGTGTGGGGCAAGAAATTTCCTTTAAGCAGACAAACTTTGATAGCAGTAAAGAAAGGATAGAAAAGAACACAACCATCCTAAAACAAACGGAAGAAGAAGTAAGGAACCTCATTCAGACCTCTGAGACCAATGATGATCAATTGGTAGCCATGTATGATGAAAAAGAAAACATAGAACGCGGAGTAAACGAAGCTGAAAAAGAATATTATCAAGAAAGAGGTAGCATAGATGAAGTAGAAAAGTCAATCAGGGAAATCCAACACAATAAGGAACAAACCGATAGCTTCATCATGGAAATCAGTAACAAACTGAATGAAACCAAACTGGGTTTAAATTCCGTAAAAGAACGCTTATCAGTAGAGTTTGAAGTAGATCTTGATCAATTACTCAAAAAAGAAACTGATGAAGAAAGTGAAGAAGATCTGCTAAGTGAGCAAGAATTAACTGAAAAGGTTGACAAAATAAAGTCGAGACTTGATAACATAGGCCCAATAAACCCAATGGCCATGGAAGCTTACCAAGAAATCAAAGAACGCCATGAGTTTATTACTACCCAGAAAGAAGACTTACTAAAGGCAAAAGAATCACTAATGACTACCATTGGTGAAATCAATGAAGTAGCCAAAGTTACTTTCATGGAAGCTTTTGCCAATATCAAAGAAAATTTCATCAAGGTATTCAGGTCTTTATTCACTGAAGAAGATGATTGTGATTTAAAACTTTCTGACCCTGATAACCCTTTGGATTCCAGTATTGAAATCATGGCTAAACCAAAAGGTAAAAGGCCATTGACTATCAACCAACTATCAGGGGGAGAAAAAACGCTGACAGCTACCTCTCTCCTATTTGCTATTTACTTGATAAAACCTGCCCCATTCTGTATTTTCGACGAAGTAGATGCTCCTTTGGATGATGCCAACATTGATAAATTCAACAACATCATCAGAACATTCTCTAAGGAATCGCAATTCATCATTGTTACCCATAACAAGAGGACTATGGCCAGTACGGATATTATTTATGGAGTAACTATGCTAGAACAAGGTGTATCCAGGGTAATTCCAGTTGATTTAAGGGAATTGGAGCAGTAATATAAACTCTGTAACATATTGTAAATACCAACTTCCAACTACTTTAGAAAAGGTCTCACAAAAATGAACAATCCCCAACCCAACGTACGGTGTATCTATAGGCAATAATTTAACCTGAATGATGCAATAGAAATTTGATGCAAACCATAACTAGCAGTCATTTAGCCACTTAAATCCTAATTTCCCACTCACCATAATGGAGACTATGTCTGCGTTGCAAATCAGAATTTAAGCAGCTATCTAACAGTCATTTATGATTTTCTCTTAAAAATCTAATGCGTCATTCGGGTTTAATAATTGACTCAGCGCCTCCCATGAGAAGTGTCTTGTCCTAAAATAGGTTTACACAATTGTGTGAAATAAAAATGGGCAAAACGAAGAATTCAAGCATTAGACAAGGAGGTTCTTTTAGTGAAGAAGAACGTCATGCGATTATTAAGGAATATTTGGAAGGTGATTTATGTAAAACTGAAGTTTAGCGTAAGCATACAGGTCAAAACGAAGAGCATGGTAGCATCCTAAAATGGATGCGGATGTATGGTTATCAAGATTCAAAGCCAAAAAGGAATGCTATCTTTAAACCAATTAATTTTCTGGAATTGGCAAAAGAAAACGATCATTTAGATAAAGGGCAGCTTCAGGCAAAGGTTAAAAAGCTTGAGTAATTACTTAAAGACTCCCAGTTGAAGGAAGAAGGCTATCGTTTAATGATAGAGCTTGCAGAAAAGGAATGAGCCGGTCTGAAGGGATCCCTTTTTCAATCACCCTCTCAGGCAACTCACCAGTAAGAATACCTTCGCCATTAGGCATAGCATATTTACGGCGAACATATCGCTTTACATAAAGTTCTGCTGGCACTATATCAAGTACTTCGGTGACATCGTCCCCGATATGAACACAGCCTGTTGTGTCTTCTTCCGGTTCGATGATGATTTCTTCCCTGCGTAGCCCTTCCGGTAATTTCATCCTACCAGTGCCTTTTGCCCGTTTCTTCGGTGTCTTCTTTTCAGCGGTTATTTCTGTACCTACTTGCTGTGAAAGTCCTTCTTGCCCTTGTTCTTCAACCCCTAAGTCAAAAAGATTCATCTGATAGACATCTACCTCTTTAATGTTGGATAGTTTTTCACTTTTAGAACCAAATAGATATCGTCTAAACTTATCTAATTCGAAGCCGAGTTCATCAATTCGTTGCTCTTTTTCAGAGATGGTCTGCAGCGAAACTTCATATAGTTCTTTATAGTCTTTCACTGCTTGTTTCATACCTCTTAGATACACATTAAAAATACCTTCAGGTAGTTTTAAACCCACTTTTTAGCCAAAATAACCATGTTTTTTTAAGTCGGTTTTAAGCCTGTATAGCGCTTACGTATACTCACAGGTTTAAGCATTACCCCCTCCATGAGAAGTGTTAATTGGCGGCTCGTAATCAGGTTTCGACTACCTTCTGGCTGTTCGAAAGTGCCTTGCTCCAACTTTTTGATATACATCGCAAAACCATCCCTATCCCATTGAAGTAACCGAAGCTGGTCCCTGCGCTTACCAATAAATATAAACACGTCTCCACTCACCGGGTCACAACCTAATTGATTACGGACTAATCCCGATAAGGAGTAAATGCCAAACCGCATATCTGTGGGTTTATGATAGAGGAAATACCGTTGTGATGAACTAATTGATAGCATCCCTATGATTCTGTGAAGATAGGCCAACAAATAGTTCATCCAAGTTAGCGTCAAACCACTCTATATTCACGCCGCTAGGAAATCGGATAATTGCTTTTGGAGAATTTAATCCCCTGGTTTCTGCTGAGCCAGCAAACTCCAATTGTTCAAACCCTATAGCTTTATCCCTTTCAATACTTTGATCAGAAAACTTCTTGCACCAGTAGTAAAAGTACTAGAAGGAATGCCTTGAAGCTTGGCAAAGCTCTGAATACTCATCCCTGAAACTTCCCACCTCTGGTAGTAACTATACATCTTCGATCTTGATTTATCTTGCTTGTTTTTCATAAAGCAAGGTTAACCAGCTTATACAAATCTTGAAAGATGGGGTTCCTCGGACGTATACGTTTTAACTAATTCTGAGACCAATAAAAAATAACTGCTCGGTTGGTTTTTAAAATACAATCAAAATTGATATCACAGGTATATTCTGTTCTGAATTTCTTAGTCTTACTTCTCACTTTATCTAAAAATACCTAACCCGAATAATTCGGGAAATAATTATTGGAAAAGCTAAATGATTGACCATCAACGTAATCGATTCAGTAGAGTAAAATTGACATTCCTCAAATTTGGGCGATGTCAATTCTTAAGTCTTTCATCATAAAACTTAGTAAA